>DUQT01000038.1 GCA_012837655.1 Actinomyces sp.
ATGCCCCGGACTTGCCGGGGCATGTTAAGAGTTTGCTTAGTTGTCGCGCTTCTCGCGGACCTTTGCGGACTTGCCGTGACGGTCGCGCAGGTAGTAGAGCTTCGCGCGGCGAACACGACCGCGGGTTACGACCTCGATCGAGTCAATCGTCGGGGCGTGAAGCGGGAACGTACGCTCAACACCAACACCGAAGGAAACCTTACGGACGGTGAAGGTTTCGCGCACGCCCTCACCCTGACGGCGAATGACGATGCCCTGGAAAACCTGAATACGGGTGCGGTTACCTTCCGTGACCTTCACGTTCACCTTAACGGTGTCGCCGGCCCTGAAATCCGGGAGGTCGTCGCGCAGCAGGGCTGCGTCGACTGCATCAAGCTTCTGCATTTTATTCTCCTGAACAGCACTGCCGCAGGTCAGAACCGTTGCATAAAGCGGCTAAAAACCGCTGACAACTTCATTGGAGTACGGCGTAGGTGTCCCCCTGCGGCAGGTTGCACCACCGTTTCCAACCGCTCCATTGTGCCACAACGACCAACCAAGGTCGAGGTCGAGGCCCAGCCAGCGGCACCTAAAGTTACAAAACTCACGCCGGCGGCCGCGATACCGTCGGCGGTCAGACCGCTCGCGCTGGCGCTCGACACTCAAGAATCGTGCGCTACCGATAAGAACGTGCGCTACCGACAGCGCCTACCTGCAGGAACGAAATCGGCGAAGCTAGCCAAGACCAATTAAGTTAACACCCTGTCAATGCGCAACCCCTAGAGGTCGCGCACCATAACTACGTCCTCGTTTTCGATTCCGGCGACCATGAACGTGCGGCGTCCAATCGTTTGCCACCCGTGTCGGGTGTAGAACTTGCGTGCCCGCTTGTTGCCAGCGTTGGTGCCGAGCACCATTTGTGTACCGAAGGCGTGCGGTCGCGCATCGTCAATTGCGGCTTCGAAAATCGCGCCTGAAAGCCCTGACCCGCGCCACTGTGGAAGCGTGTAAATCTTCGAGAAGTAGGTTGGCGCCGGCTCGATAATGTCATGCGGAACATCGTCTGGCCCCTCGCCGGGTTCAAACAGCTCCACCATCGTGTAGGCCGCAATCTGGCCGTGAAAATCCGCGACCATAACGCGATGCCGAGAACTATTAATCCAGCTCGCAATCACGCCCTCGGAAAGATTATTTTCAATGTGTTCACGCTGCGCTTCCACGGTCACTTCCGGAGGGCACGCATCCGGGAACGTCACCGCCGCCACGTGCGCGATGCCTTCAACATCATTCAAAGTTGCGGGGCGAACCGTCACGTGATCCCACTGGGAAGCGTCCCGGGCAGCTAACCAGCCATACCGCGCCAAGACCTCGCGGTCCGCGTTCGAAAGGCTCTGCGGATCAGTCTGTCGAATCAGGTCGGGGCGCACGCGCGCGGTGCGCTCCAAAGACTTCGCCCGTCGCCACGCATCAATCGCCGCGTGGTTGCCGCCCTGCAGGACCTCCGGAACGTCAAGGCCTCGCCACTGTGCGGGCCGCGTGTACGTCGGATATTCAACGACGTTTCCTTCAAAGGATTCTTCCGTTAGCGATTCCGGATTCCCCATAAATCCGTCCAGTAGGCGTGCAATTGATTCCACGAGGACGAGGCCGGCAACCTCTCCCCCGTTAAGCACGTAGTCGCCGATTGAGTACTCGAAGACGTCCAGGTCGCCCGCTGACCGGTAGTGGTCAACAACGCGCTGGTCTATGCCTTCGTAGCGCCCGCATGCAACCATGATTTGGTCTGCGCGAGCCAGTTTGCGCACATCTTCTTGGGTAAGCGGTTTTCCGGACGGAGTGGGAACAGCCAGGACACGGCAACCACTATCCGCAACGATGTCGTCGATTGCCTTACCCCAAATGTCGGCGCGCATAACCATTCCCGCGCCACCGCCGTAGGGAGTGTCATCAACCGTTCGGTGTCGGTCTTCAGTCCAGTCGCGCAGGTCGTGAACCGCGATGGTTAACGCGCCTGATTCCTTCGCCTTCCCCATAAGTGAAAGATCCAGAACATCAAAGAACTGGGGAAAGATCGAAACTAGGTCAAAGCGCACGGATTTTCACTCTTCCTCTTCACTAAACAAACCGCCGGGAGGATCCACCACAATCAGTCGGGCCTCTTCGTCGACCTCGGGAACGATTTCTTCCACAAAAGGAACCAGGACGTCTTGACCATTCCAGTCGACGACCAGTAGGTCGTGGCCGACGCCGTAAACCAAATCGCGCACAGTACCGCGGTCTTCGCCAGAAACTGTTTGTACGCGCATGCCCTCAAGCTCGTGGGCGTACCAAGCATCGTCCTCGTCGTCGAAATCATCGCTGTCAACGACCAATTTCACGCCCCGCATTGCTTCTGCGGCAGTGCGATCTGCGACCTGTTCAAACCCGACAAGCAGGCGGCCCTTGTGAATTCGAACAGTCTTGACATTTAGGGGCCCTTTATCTGCAGGTTCGGTGCGAAGCTCTGCGCCCGGAAAGATCCGTTCCTCGGGAACGTCGGTGCGAAGGTCTAATGAAACCTCGCCTTTAAGTGCGTGCGCTGGCCCAATAACTGCTACCACGACATCCATCTAAACCTCCACTGGTACGACTTGAGGCGGTGTGGCAACTGCCAACACCGCCTCCAAATCATGAATCGTTACTCCCGATCAGTATCGATGACGTCAACTCGAACGGGGCCTCGGGTAGAAAGGGCGGACATGACTGCGCGAAGTGCGCGAGCCGTGCGGCCATTTCGTCCGATGACGCGGCCCAAGTCGTCGGGATTGACGCGGACCTCTAGTAGTTGGCCTCGACGCATCGAACGTGTTGTCACTTCGACGTCGTCGGGGTTGTCCACGATTCCACTGACCAGGTGCTCAAGAGCGTCAGCTAACATAATCAGGCTTCCTCAGACTGTTCGGTCGCTTCAGCGGCCGGCTCGGCAGATTCCTCAGCAGCGGCCTCTTCAGCCTTCTGAGCCTCTTCTTCCGCCTTCTTAGCAGCGGCGGCTTCGGCCTCTGCCTTCTGCTTGGCTTCAGCAATAGCGGCCTTGCGCTTGATTGCTTCTTCCTCAGCAGCCTTAATGGCCTTTGCTGCGGCCTCTTCGTCCTTGGATGCGTACTTGACGCGGGAAACCGGGTTCTTGACGCCCTTGTGAGCGGCAAGGTCACCAGTGAGCTTCAGCAGGTTACGAACCTGGTTTGACGGCTGTGCGCCAACACCAAGCCAGTACTGAGCACGGTCGCCCTTAATGGAAATGTGCGAAGGCTCGCGGGTCGGATCGTAGGTGCCGATCTCTTCGATTACGCGTCCATCGCGCTTCTTGCGCTGGTCAACTACCACGACACGGTAGAACGGTGCGTGGACCTTGCCCATACGCTTCAGTCGAATACGAACTGCCACTTTAGTGGTCACTCCTTGATATTTGTGGTTGGACTCTGGCCACTATCGGGGGTTAACAAATAGCGAAAAGAATCCCGGACGCGAAGATCATCGGTAGAGAGGGATCCGGTGTCTTCGAGTACAACGTTTCATTGTGCCAGAAAGGGGGCGCAAAAGTGAAGCTTAGGGAGCTTTCGCTAACACTTTTTTCGCGTGTTATTGCTCACGTGAGACTATAGAGTAGTTGAAGGTTTGGAAGGTTGATTAAGAATATGAGCACTGAACGCCATCCTTTGGAAAACAAGCCGCGACTTGTCGGACTCGATCCAGAACAGCAGCGGAGCCTAAATCAGACTGACCTGAGCCACGAACTAGCGCTTATGTGTCGCGCCGCCACCCGCGCGGTTGCGGATTACCTGGTCAAGTCCCGCACGGTTCTTGATGAATCGACCACTGAACTGAAATCCAACGTTCACGACCCCGTCACGCCCTACGACCAGGCAACGGAACGCGCCCTCGCCCAAATCTTGGGCTCATTCATCCCCGGCTCCAGAATCCTGGGTGAAGAAAACGGGGAAGAAATCCTGCCCGGCAGGGAGCCTTCCGATTTACCCGCCGAGGTCGAGGCCGTGGAACCCAACTTCCATGTTGACGCGCGCTCTCTTGCTTCACGGATCCGCTGGATAGTGGATCCGATTGATGGAACTTCAAACTTTGCGGCAGGACTTACCTACTTTGCAACCTCCATTGCCGCTGAGCTAGATGGTAAGGTCGTTGCCGCGTCGATTACAGCGCCGGTTTATGACGAGACCTTTTGGGCTAACGACACGGAGGGCTGGCTGGAAATTGGCAACGAGTTTTTTGCCCTCCAGTCCGGTGGTGTGACGAAGGAGGAGGAAGCGGTACTGCTCACCTACTTCCCCACCACCTCTCAGCTGGCTACAGATCCGAAGCTTGCGGCTGAGGGCCACGCCATGCTTGCCCACGCCTTCCGGGCAGTTCGTCGCCCCGGTGCCGCCGCGCTGGACTTAGCGCAGATTTCAGCAGGACGCGCAGGCGCCCTCTTCGCGGCCACTTTGAAGCCGTGGGACGTTGCCGCCGGCGACCACCTGGTTCGCATTAGTGGAGGCACGATTCAAGATCGCGCTTTGGGAACCGACCTTCCCGCAGGTCTGCGTCCAGCTGTTGCCGCCGCGAGCGCCGGACTGGAGGTGCCGACACTCATCGAGCTACTGGACAAGGTCGAGGAACAGGAAACGCGGCGCTAGTCAGCGCGTTTGGCCCCGGTAGTACACCGCGGTCGGGTTTTCTAAAACGGTGATGTCTTCGCGCGGATCGCGGTCAAAGACGACCAGGTCCGCGTCGGCACCATCTGATAATCCGGGTACGCCCAGGTATTCGCGGGCTTTCCACGTCGCCAGGTCGATGATCTCCTCAGCGTTTAGCCCCATTGATGTCCACAAACCAAGCTCTTTGGCCAGGTGTCCGTGCGCCTGATAGCCACCCGCATCAGTGCCGGGCAAAAGCTGGATTCCCGCATCCAAGAAGCGCTGCAAAGTGTCTTCGTGACGCGCATACAGCTGGGCCATTGTCGAAGCGTAGATCGGGTATTTCGCACCCGCCGCTGCAGAAAACGATGGAAACAGTGACACCTGCATGAGCGTCGGAGTGATCGCGATCCCCTGCGCTGCAGCCTCTTGAATATGCTCCCGAGTCATCCCCGTCCCATGCTCAATGCAATCAACGCCCGCCTCCAGCAAGCCGTCGATCGCTTTCCTACTGAAGGTGTGGACCGTTACGCGAGCCCCTTCCTCATGAGCGGCCGCCACGCCCTCAACCAACGCTGAAGTTGACCACAGTGGATCCAAATCGGAATCCGCTCCATTCGCGCGATCAATCCAATCCCCGACGATCTTCACCCAGCCGTCGCCGCGCCGCGCCTGTTCAGCCATTGTTTCAGGCAGTTGGGAATCTTCAATTTCGAGGGCGTAGCCGCGAATGTATCGCTTCGGTTTCGCGATGTGTCGGCCGGCCCGCAGGATGGTCAGTGCGTCCGGGCGACCACTAATCCAGGAGTTATCACCGGGAATCCCGCAGTCCCTGGCGAGTAGTACGCCTGAATCGCGGTCCTGATGGGCTTGGGCTAGCATGTCTTCACCCTCGACTGCACCCGATTTACCCAAACCGATGTGGCAGTGCACATCGACCATGCCGGGGATGATCCACTTGAGTCCATCGCTGGTGTCGCTGGACTCGGCACGCGGAGAGTCAGCCTGCGAAGAGCCCCGCCTTTCCGCATTAGGTTGCGAAGCACCGCCCTCGGAAATCTTAGAAATTTTGCCACCGCGAATTTCGAACGTTCCCCGGATCCACCTGTGCGGTTGACGGACTGACTGTTGCGCGTTTAGGGACGATTCGGATTGTTGGGGGCAGGTATGGGAAGACTCCCCGGAAACCGGGGAGTCCGAAGCCCACAGGGCGTAACCTTCAATGCGCGTCACCGCTGGCCACCGAAGTTGCCGAGCATACGCTTCACGTCGTCGGGCAGATCGTCCATGGTGGGGCGGGGCTGGTCCTGCGGAACGCCGAACGCGGCGCCCTTCTGGTTGCGCTGCTCCTTGGGGAGCATTGCCTGCAGTTCCTGTTGGCGACGCTTCGCCGGGTTACCAGAAACGCCGGAACGTGACTTACGCTTTTTCTTCTTCGGCTGGCGCGCCTTAGAACGCTTGCCGGCGCCGGGCAGGTTCCCCATGCCAGGCATGCCGCCCATGCCGGGCATTCCACCTCCGGAGCCCATGCGCTTCATCATTTCCTTGGCGCCTTCAAAACGCTTGACGAGGGCGTTGACCTCGGTAACGGTCGTTCCCGAACCCGCGGCGAAGCGGCGGCGACGGGAACCGTCAAGGATGCCGACGTCCTCGCGTTCTGCCGGGGTCATCGAACGAACGATCGCTTCGATGCGGTTCACTTCGCGTTCGTCAAAGTTTTCAAGCTGCTCACGCATCTGACCGATGCCGGGCATCATTCCCAGTAGCTTCTTCATTGAGCCCAGCTTGCGGATCTGCTGGAGCTGATTCAGGAAGTCGTCCAGCGTTAGGTCACCGGACATCGCCTTGGCGGCGACCTCTTCGGCTTCCTCCTGGTCAATCTTTTTCTCAGCGCGCTCTATCAGGGTGAGGATGTCACCCATATCCAGGATGCGGCCGGCCATGCGGTCGGGATGGAAGCGTTCAAAATCTTCCATGCCTTCGCCGGTGGACGCAAACAGGATCGGCTTACCCGTAACGCCACGCACCGAAAGGGCGGCACCACCGCGCGCGTCACCATCGAGCTTGGACAGGACAACGCCGGTGAATCCAACCCCGTCGCGGAACGCAACAGATGTCTGGACTGCGTCCTGACCAACCATCGCATCGAGGACGAACAGGATCTCGTGAGGGTTGACGGCATCGCGGATGTTTCGCGCCTGCTCCATCATTTCCTCATCCACACCCAGTCGACCAGCCGTATCGACGATCACCAGGTCGTAACCGTTTTCGATCGCATGATTGAGGCCGGTGCGAGCAACATCTACGGGATCGCCAACGCCATTACCTGGCTCCGGCGCCCATACGTCAACGCCAACGCGCTTACCCAGTACTTCTAGCTGGGTGACTGCGTTTGGACGCTGGAGGTCAGACGCAACAAGCAGTACGCGCTTGCCTTCCTCTTTCATCCAGTGAGCAAGCTTGCCAGCAAGTGTCGTCTTACCAGCACCCTGCAGACCAGCAAGCATGAATACCGTTGGTCCGCGCTGGGCGAAGTTCAGCTCGCGGGTCTCGCCACCGAGCACGTCGACAAGTTCGTCGTGCACAATCCGCACAACCTGCTGGCCGGGGTTGAGTCCCTTCGTGACTGTTACGCCACGCGCCTTCTCGCGAATCGTCCGCGTGAACTGGCGAACGACGGGGAGCGCGACGTCAGCGTCCAGCAGGGCTCGCCGGATATCCGAAGCTGTCGCGTCAATGTCCGCATCCGTGATGACGCCTTTACCGCGAAGCTTGCGGAAGGAATCTGTTAGTCGATCAGATAGGTTTTGAAACACTGTTTAGTCGTTCCTGTGGATATTGCAAAAGTTACTGGTTTATACCTTAACCGATTGAGGCCCTAGCCTACGATCGCGTTGACAAAATCTTCCGGGCTGAACGGCGCCAAATCGTCTGCGCCTTCACCCAGACCAACCAGCTTCACTGGTACGCCAAGTTCGCGCTGCACGGATACGACGATGCCGCCCTTTGCAGATCCATCCAGTTTGGTTAGGACAACACCGGTTACATCTACGACTTCAGCGAAGACCTGCGCCTGGCGCATTCCGTTTTGGCCAGTCGTTGCGTCCAGCACTAGGAGCGTTTCAGAGATCGGTCCCTGCTTTTCCATGACGCGCTTAACCTTGCCAAGCTCATCCATAAGCGTGGACTTGTTCTGCAAACGCCCTGCCGTGTCAACTAGTACAACGTCTACGGCCTGTTCACGCCCCTGCTTGATTGCATCGAATGCGACCGAGGCCGGATCTGCGCCCTCGACGTCTGAAGCAACGGTTTCAACGCCGACGCGGTTGCCCCACGTGGTGAGCTGTTCAGCCGCTGCGGCGCGGAATGTGTCGGCTGCCCCGAGGATGACGGTCTTGTCTTCGGCTACTAGGAGCCTCGCAAGCTTGCCTACGGTTGTGGTCTTGCCGGTTCCGTTGACGCCGACCATCAGGACGACGGCCGGGTGGCGACCGGTTTCGGTTTCGATCGGATCCAAGTTGAGGCTGCGATCCATGTCGGGATCAACGACCTTCAGGAGCTCCTGGCGAAGCAGGTCGCGCACATGCTCGGGATCGGTTGTGTCGTGGACTTTCACCTGCGTGCGCAGGTTTTCCATGACGTCCTCGGTTGCATCCAAACCGAGGTCCGCCATTAGGAGCGTGTCTTCGAGGTCTTCCCAATCTTCCTCAGATAGCTCACCGCGCGAAAGGATAGAAAGTAGCGACTGGCCGATTCGCCCCGATCCAGCCAGACGCGAACGCAGACGCTGCATGCGGCTGGGAGCAGACTCGGGTTCATCGAACTGTTCTTCGATGTCCGGTTCTTTTTCAAGTGAAGTTCCGTCCTCGACTACTTCTTCAGCAGGTTCAGCCGGGCCTTCTTCTTCAACGGTCGGGGTTTCTTCCTCGACCTCAGTTTCTTCCGCGGGAGGTCCGGGAAGCGTGTCGTACGAAACTTCAGGCTCCGCCGGCTCTTCTTCAGCGGGGGCCTTTGGCTCAATTTCAGGCTTTGGTTCAGATGGAGGCAGTTCACGTTTGCGCGATTTCGATACACCAAACGCGATGCCTACAACAAGCAGTACGGCAACGACGATCGAGATGATTCCCGGAGTCGTCGACAAAAAGTCAAGAAATGCGTTCATGCCCTAATGATTACGCACATCAGGCCGCTTGACCAATGTCTGGTCTATTTCTTGGATGAATCGTGACGATGATCAAACTTAGGTAGCTCATCGGCACGAAGATAGGCCGACCCCTGGCGGCTTTCTTCACGCAGAACCTTTTCAAGGGAGGACTTGCGAGGTTCTACAGGCTTGACTTCTTCGCCCTCTTCGTTGCGCCTTTTCCACTCAGAAGTAGTTTCGCTCAGGTGTACCTGCCAGTCGGAAACGGATCGTCTGGTGATAAGAAGGACGACCAACACACCTATCGCTAACGCAAGAATTACCGTTAGCGTGATGAGCATGAAAAAGGCCGGTTGAAGCACTCTTTAAGAGTGCCAGATTTAGCGTGTTTTTCAAGCTGTGACACGGGTGGTTATCTGTTTGTGATCGTGAAGTCTGACACCGGCATCTTTGCGTAGTTTGAATCCGCGCATCACCCCGACCGGCGCCTATTAAATCCCGGGCGTCTTACCGAACTGCGCCCTCCAAAAAATTTTCATTTTCGAGGGCGAGCCTGGCGCGCTATTTATTTTCGCGACCACAAAAAATGGGACTCGCGTTAGGCGCTCGCCTCCGCGCGCGCCTGCTCGGTGTCGGCGAGCTTGGAGGAGACCACCTGCGTCACTCCCCCGCGCATGGTTACGCCGTAGAGTGCATCCGCGATCTTCATCGTCCGCTTCTGGTGCGTCACGATAATCAGCTGCGAGTCTTGCTGCAGTTCCTTGAAGATCGTGATCAGACGCGACAGGTTCTGATCATCAAGCGCAGCCTCGACCTCGTCTAAAACGTAGAACGGGGACGGGCGCGCCTTGAAGATCGCGACGAGCAACGCAAGTGCCGCGAGCGACCGCTCACCACCTGAAAGCAGCGAAAGTCTGGTGATTTTCTTTCCGGCCGGACGCGCTTCGATTTCGACTCCGGTTTCAAGCATGTTCTCCGGATCGGTTAGAACTAGCCGGCCTGAACCGCCTGGGAAAAGCGTTGCGAAGACGTGTTTGAACGCTTCTTGCGTGTCGTAAAACGCTTCTGTAAAGACGGTTTCGACTCGTTCGTCGACCTCTTCAACGATATTTAGGAGGTCGTTCTTGGACTCCACGAGGTCGCGAAGCTGGTCGGCCAGGAACTGGTGTCGCTTTGAAAGCGCCTCGTGTTCCTCTAGCGCAAGCGGGTTGATCTTACCCAGTCGATCCAACTCTCGCTTGGCTTTACGCAGGCGTTTTTCCTGCTCAGCACGAACGTAAGGGTAGGGTTCCTCGGCCTCTACGAGGTTGTGCGGACCGTACTTTTCCAGCAGTTCACTCACGTCAAGGCCGAGCTCTTCAAACGCCGCGTTTGTGGCGTGCTCATAGCGCAAGTTGACTTCCTGCAAAGCAATCTCATCGCGGTGCGCCGCATCCGTGATTTCAAGGAGCTGCGCGCGCAGTTCGTCCACCTCGTGGCGCGCACTTGCAGCGGCCTCAGACGCCTCAGTTCGTTCACTTTCCGCCTCGCGAAGTTCATCGGCGGCCTGCTCCAAGGCCTGTTCAGCCACCTGAATAGGTTGTTGGACGCGGGCGTGCGCGTCTGTAAGCCGCGCCAGTTCGCGCTTGCGTGCAGATTCGCGTCGTTCATATTCGGCGAGGTCGCTTCTGGCACGCGCTAGTTGCTGGCGCAAACCACGCGCCCGGTCACGTGCCCGATGGGACTGCTCTTCAAGGGTGCGAATGTCCAGGCGAGTTTGCGTCTCAGTGGCGCGGGCTTCACGCGCCTCAGCTTCGAGCTTTTCCGCAAGGTCACGGGCCTCAGATGGGTCCGCAACTGCGGGTAATGCTTCCGCACTTGCTTGCTTCGCGCGAGCTTCTTCTAACCGGGTTCGCGCCCTCTCAATGCCATCCTCAACTTTTTTCAGGGCGGAACTTAGTCGCTGTTCCTCCCCTTCAGCGGAACGCAACTTCGAGGTCGCGCGAGCGCGAACCTCCATCCGCTTCGCCCGCTCGGAATCCGCTTGCCGCAGTGCAACCAGCTGTTGGTTCGCCTCTTTTAGTGCCAGGTCGTACTTTTCACGCGCCTGTTTCAGCTGGGCAGAAACCTGCTCCAGCTGTTTGGCTGCTTCCTCTGCTCTTTCACGGGCGTGCTCAAAATCCGCGTGGCGTTCCAGCACCGAGGAATGCTCTCCACCAAAACTATGCGCAGAGACCGGGGTCAAAATGTCGGCGCCCCTAGTCGCCACTTTGGTCACCAGCGGATTCTTCAGAGCTTCCAGCGCTTCCGGCACATCTTCAGCCACGACAGCGCCGGCCAGCAGCGCCCTCACGATTGGAGATACGTCCGCGGCAAAGTCGATGACGTCTACCGCACGTGTAAAGCCTTCAATTTCAACGTCAGGTTCCTGCGACGAAGCGGCCATTGCGGGGGCGACCATGCGCCTTTGTCCAGACGCATCCATGAGTTCACACGCCGCGTCCAGTGAAGTGACAACCGCGGCATCTGCAAACGGTTCCAAGAGAGCCGTGATTGCGTTTTCCCAACCGTCCTTTGCAGAAATGAACTGCGCAAGCGAGCCGCGCACCTGCTCATGGTCACCAGATAGGAGCTCAGCCGTTGCGTCTGCGGGCTCCAAAGACTGCGCCAAAGTGTCGCGCCGCGACGTCCACGTCGCCCGCTCCGCTTGAGCGACGCGCTCCTCGTTCAGCAGGCGATCCACTTCATCGCGCGCGTCATCGCGGGCCTGGGCTGCTTTTTCATGTGCCGAGGACGCGGCGTCGTCCTCAGTTTCTTCACCTAACTGTTCCAGTTCAGCGCGGGCTTGTTCGGTGCGGTCGTGGGCGTCAGTGACGGCCTGTCGCATGCGCTCAA
>DUQT01000039.1 GCA_012837655.1 Actinomyces sp.
TCATAGAACGGGTGGGTGTGCTCAAGCATGAAGTGCGAGGCAAACGCATTTACCAGTGCTGGTTGTTTTTGATCTCCCCTACTGTCAAGCATGATGCCAAGACGGCTCTTTATTTCATCTTCACCGCGCACACCCCTGTGAATGGATTTGGAACCATCCGATACAAAAACGTCCTTTAGACGAAAGAGGTCTCCGTCCACCCTGTCGTCATCAACGATCTCTGCCCCGAGAAGCTGGTCATAAAGGGCACGCACATCTTCAAGAGTCTGCGGAAACTCAATACTTCCGCTGTCGTCACTTTCGAAAAGTAGCCGAAAGGTGCTCGCCATTTCTTGGAACCTCTTAGGAGGTTCCGCATCACTATTTTGAACCGCCGCGTTAAGCGCGTCAGCCACTTCACGCCTAGTGGATTGAATGTTCTCGATCTCGTTTGTCGACTGTATTTCTTCGACCAGGAGCGTAGAGAAATAGTAGTTTTGCGCAGCCGACGGCAACGTGTTCCAAGCATTCTGAATTAGGTTTTCAGTAGCCCAAACCGCCTCAGAAAGTTCATAGATTTCCCTGTGAAGCACCGCGAACAACGCGAAGTTCCCCACATAATATGGATAAGTTACAGTCGCAGGGCTCTCCAAGCGCTTAGTAAGTTCTTTGTTAACAGTAGCCTCGGCGTTCGCCGTGGTCTCGCGAAATAGAACCTTCAGGGGTTTGTAGGTTGCCATCGTTTCTTCCTGACGCGAGAAGGATCCGAGTTTCGAGTTTCTACGGCATTGGATCCGTGTTGAAAAAATGATACGCCGAGCCAAATCCTTTTTCACAAAATTGGCGAATTTTGGAAGTTAGCACTCCTCAACAGGCCCCCTTATTCACAAAAAACGCAATTTTTGTAAATAAGCATCGCCTCAAACATCGTCTATTTTTCAAAATTTGCAGGTTTTGTAAGTTAGCGCAGAACTAATGCGGACCGGAGAGTTACATCCAATCAATGAATCAGCCGCCCAGGCAACGACCTGATCCGTGCAAGCCCAATCCTGGCGGACCTAGTCGTCGTCCTCGAGTTCCAGCTCCGGATTCTCAGCCCGCGCCTGCTCATACACCTCTCGCGCCGCAAACAGGTTAATAGTGCCGATCACAAGCCCCACAGCAATGTCCGGCCACGGACTAAACCAGAAAATAGTCACAATTCCAGCAGCCAGAATTAACAGATTTGCGAGGACGTCATTGCGTGCTGCCAGCCAAGCGCCGCGCAACAGTGCGGTGTCAGCCTTGCGAAGACGCATGAGCAAAAGCGCGCTCACCAGGTTCAGCACCATCGCGATGATCGCGGTAGCCGAAAGAGCCAGTGGCTCCGGTGGTTCCCCAGAAATCATCTTCCAAATCGCCGTGCCATACGCCGCAACCGCTGGGATCAAGATCAAACCAGCAAGCACGTAGCTCGCCTTGCGCCTACTCGCCACTGACCAGCCGAGCGCGGTGACCACTAGCATGTTAATCAGGAAGTCTTCCAAAAAGTCCGCAGCATCAGCGAACAGCGCCGCAGAACCAATTATTGAAGCTACAACCAGCTCAATCAGGAACCCCAAGAGGTTTATCGCAGCTACCCACGCCACAATCCGGCGGGCACTAGAATCCAGAGATTTCGCATCGAACACGGATGCAGACTAACAAAACGCGGTTACGAGAAA
>DUQT01000040.1 GCA_012837655.1 Actinomyces sp.
AAACGCCGGAGTGACCAGTGGAGGGGTCGCGCGTAAAGCAAACGCCCGTGCCGGAATCCTCGCCCATGTTGCCGAACACCATCGTTTGAACGTTTACTGCAGTTCCCAAGTCATCGGAAATACGTTCACGCCGACGGTAAATCTTTGCGCGCTCAGTGTTCCAAGACTTGAAAACAGCCTCAATACCCAGGTCTAGCTGTTCGCGCGGATCCTGCGGGAAGTCATCGCCGGTTGCGTCCTTGACGATCTTCTTGAACTGGTCGACAAGTTCCTTCAGGTCTTCCGGGGTGAGTTCGTGGTCGAACGTGACACCACGATCTTCCTTCATGTGATCCAAAGCGTCACCGAACAGGGCTCCATCAATACCCAAAACCGTATCGCCGAACATCTGAATCAAACGGCGGTAGGAATCCCACGCGAATCGTTCGTTGTCCGCAACTTCAGCAAGTCCCAGCACAGATTCATCATTGAGGCCGATGTTCAGAACCGTATCCATCATGCCCGGCATCGAGAACTTAGCACCTGAACGAACTGAAACCAGAAGCGGGTTCTTCGGATCACCTAGCTTGCGACCAATCACATCCTCTACGTTTCGCAGATGCTTAGTGACCTCGGGAATCAGGTCCTGCGGAACATCCCCTAACCTCAGGTATTCACGGCAAGCATCAGTTGAGATCGTGAAGCCGGGAGGAACTGGCAGACCCAGCTTGGTCATTTCGGCAAGGTTTGCACCTTTACCGCCAAGCAGATCCCTCATTTCCTTGTCGCCTTCAGAGAAATCGTAGACGTATTTGACCATTCGTTGGCCTCTACTTTCTGTTCATTTTCGATTCACCGCGCCAATGCGGTTTGTGCTTCCACACTGTTACCTAGGTTACCAATTCTTGGGCAGTTAGACCTATTCCGAAAAGCGTTTGCGGGGCGAATCTTTTC
Source organism: Actinomyces sp. (assembly GCA_012837655.1). GTDB lineage: Bacteria > Actinomycetota > Actinomycetes > Actinomycetales > Actinomycetaceae > Gleimia. The sequence continues at coordinate 934 of DUQT01000040.1, forward strand.
AATTCGCCCCGCAAAATAAGCGTTATTCAGTTGTAAGAAATGCTCGCGATTTGGTCACCGCTTGGGTGTGAAAGTGAAGCGGCGTTCCCCTTCTTCGCCCTCGACGTCGACAACGACCGTGTCGCCGGTCTTGATCTCGCCGAACAGGATCTTCTCTGAAAGCATGTCTTCAATCTCACGCTGGATTGCGCGACGTAGAGGACGTGCGCCGAGCACGGGATCGAAGCCCTTGTCAGCCAGGAGCAGACGCGCTTCCTGAGTCATCTCAAGCTTCATGTCCTGGTCACGCATGCGCTCATCAAGTTGCGCAATCATGAGGTCGACGATCTGGACGATCTGTTCCTTCTCCAGCGGTGGGAAGACGATGGTCTCATCCACACGGTTTAGGAACTCGGGGCGGAAGTGCTGCTTCAGCTCCTCGTTGACCTTCTGCTTCATGCGCTCGTAGTCGTTCGCCATGACGCCCTCGGCCTGGAAACCGGTCATGACACCCTTGTTGATGTCGCGGGTACCCAGGTTGGTGGTCATGATGATGATCGTGTTCTTGAAGTCCACGACGCGTCCCTGCGAGTCCGTGAGGCGGCCGTCTTCAAGGATCTGCAACAGCGAGTTGAAGATGTCGGCGTGCGCCTTCTCGACCTCGTCAAATAGGACAACGGAGAACGGACGGCGGCGAACCTTCTCAGTTAGCTGGCCACCCTCGTCGTATCCGACGTACCCCGGAGGCGCACCAAACAGGCGTGAAGCCGTGTGCTTCTCCGAAAATTCGGACATGTCCAGCTGAATGAGGGCGTCTTCGTCGCCGAATAGGAATTCGGCCAGGGTCTTAGCGAGTTCGGTCTTACCAACACCGGTCGGGCCAGCGAAGATGAACGAGCCACCCGGACGCTTCGGATCCTTGAGGCCGGAGCGGGTACGACGAATCGACTGGGACAGTGCGCGAACCGCGTCGTCCTGGCCGATGATGCGCTTGTGCAGTTCGTCCTCCATGTTGAGGAGCTTCTGCGACTCCGCCTCGGTGAGCTTGACGACTGGAATGCCCGTGGACATTGCGAGGACCTCGGCGATTTCTTCTTCGCCGATCTCCCCGATCGTGTCCATGTCGCCAGACTTCCAGGAAGCTTCCTTGTCTTCGCGCTCCTGCAGGAGGTTCTTCTCCTCATCGCGCAGAGCCGCGGCACGCTCGAAGTCCTGATCGTCGATCGCGGACTCCTTGTTGCGACGTACCTCGGAAATCTTGTCATCGAGTTCGCGTAGCTCCGGCGGCGCAGTCATGCGGTGGATGCGCAGGCGAGCACCGGCCTCGTCAACAAGGTCGATTGCCTTATCCGGCATGAAACGGTCGGAAATGTAGCGGTCGGCAAGCTGTGCGGCGGCGGCCAGGGCTTCATCGGAAATGATGATGCGGTGGTGCGCCTCGTAGCGGTCGCGAAGGCCCTTGAGGATTGCGATCGTGTCCTCGACGGAAGGTTCTTCGACCTTGACGGGCTGGAAACGGCGTTCGAGGGCGGCGTCCTTCTCGATGTGCTTGCGGTACTCCTCTAGCGTGGTTGCACCGATTGTCTGAAGTTCACCACGCGCAAGCATCGGCTTTAGGATCTGGGCGGCGTCAATTG
>DUQT01000041.1 GCA_012837655.1 Actinomyces sp.
CAAGACTTTGTTTCGGGTTGCCGGCGCTACCGGTCGCGGACCGTCATTCACGACGTAACTGACGACTGCCATGCTCACGCCGGCTCGCTCGGCAACATCCTTGCGGGTCACTCGGCTGCTGAAGTGGCCCATCACTGAGCCACCACTTCAAACAGCAAGGCCTGATCAGGGAACATTTGCGGAACCTGTAATCCCGCCTGTTGCAGGATGGAACCTTTCGCAAAGATTCCCTCGAAATAGCGCCTAGCGCTGTCCGCGACTTCAGACTCTTGTATAGGACCAAACCAGTCTGGGGCAATCAGTCCTGCAGGCTCACTACCGACCACGACCGGTCTGATCCGGTACGTGCAACCATTATCCAATCCAGCAAACCGGACACGCCCTCGGGGCGAAATCTTCGCACGATCACGGGTGACCAGTTGGAACAGGCCGCGCGTCTGCTGCGAATCTACAACGCCGTGAAGGCAAAGGGATTCATCTTGAGTTTCACACCGAACCACTTCTGACGAGTGCAGGAAATCGCGGTTTGCTTTGTAGAACGCGATCCAAGCCTCAAGGTCGGCGAGCTCTTCTTCAGTGGCCGACAGAATGTCCCACTCGATCCCGAAATGCCCCCAAATAGCCGTGCCGCCGCGCATCGCCATGTTCGACCAGCGACCCGTCGTATGCGAAATCGGGGACGCAACGTGGGTGCCCATCAACTCCGGAGGAGCCACCTGGTTGTACCACCGCATCATCTCCTGACGCTCGACCGGATCGATGCAATCCGACGCCCAAAAACGGTCCGTGTGCTGCAGGATCTCCAGATCAACCCGTCCGCCGCCGGACGCGCAACTTTCGATCTCCAGACCAGGACACTCCGCCTTGATTTCATCAAGTAGCCTGTAGGTCGCCCTGGTCTGTTCCGACACCGAAGCACGCCCTCCCAAATGGGAATTTCCCGCCTGAATCAAGTCGCGATTGTGGTCCCATTTGATGTAGTCAATCGAATATTCGTTTACGAGGGCGGTGATGCGGTTCTTGACGTACTCAAATGCTTCCGGGATCGTGATGTTTAAGACCTGCTGGTGACGCCAACGAACGGGCAGGGACTCGGCATCGGAACTGCCCTGCCCCGCCATGATCCAGTCGGGGTGCTCGCGGGCAAGGTTGGAATCCTCGTTGATCATTTCGGGTTCAAACCACAGCCCAAACTGCATGCCCAGCTCGTGGACGTAATCCGCGAGCGGGGCGAGCCCATCCGGCCAAACGTCCGGATCTACGTGCCAGTCCCCCAATCCCTTGTGGTCGTTCCTGCGCCCAAGGAACCAGCCGTCATCGAGGACGAATCGCTCCACGCCGATCTGAGCGGCGCGCTCCGCGAGTTTCTTCAGCTTGGGCAATGAGTGATCAAAGTAGACGGCTTCCCACACATTCAATGTGACAGGACGGGGCGTCTTTGGATGGTTTTCGCGGGCACGGAACCACTTGTGGACCTGTTGGGAAGCATCGTCGAGGCCGTAGGCGTGGAGCGCGTAGAACCACGGTGTCGCATAGGTTTCGTTCTGACCTAGAGTGACTTCGCCCGGCAGGAGGAGTTCGGATGCGCCGATGACTTGCTGACCCGAGATAAGCTTTTCGACCCATACTCGGTGATCACCTGACCATGCTGTGTGGAGGCCCCACACCTCGCCGCTTCTGAACGAGAATCCTTGGCGACCAGCGAAGGTAAATCCTGGGGCATCGAAACCGGTGCGCCCGTGGCGAAGCTCGCGTAGATCGCAACCGAGTGTAACGGGACGGCGTTGAGGTATTCTTTCCTTCCCCCACCGACCTGTGGTGTCAAAGATTTCGTTGGCTTCCAACGGCACGGGCATCGCGATGCCGAACTCATCCAGGTGATATTCGGAGGAGTCTAGGTTCGTGACCTCTGCACGAATCCGAATCAGACCTTGCGGTAGGGCCTGGACGATTATTGCGACCTCCAGGTTTGCGTCATCGCTCTTTGAGGTGAACTTGACCTGATCGTCGTGGACAAATGCGACGTCGTTTTCGAGCCTCGTATTGTCGGGTAGCTCAACGATCACGTCGCCAAAACGCGGGGTCCAGGCAGTTCCGTCGGCTCGGCTTCCCACTAGTCCTGGACGGCCTAGCCATCCGTCAGACTCCAGTGGAACGATCCTGGTTGGACTTCGCAGATCTGGCGGGTTGCCGCCTAGCGGTTCACGGTTCGCTAATGCCGCCGCAAGCACATCTGACGCGGCTATTTCGCCTAGTGATTCACCCCAATAACAAATCTGCGGAAGGCTTCCCAACGAATTATCAAAGATAACCGCAGAGCTTCCAGCAGTAATGTAAACAGCTTCGATGCCTGATTCTTCCACGCCAAACTCCTGTAGTCCGCCCTGACTTATTGATTACGCGTGCCAGCACAATAGCGCAGATCATGAAACTGTGGTTAAACCAGTCGAGCGCCTTCAGCTAGCGCCTCCAGTTTCGCCCACGCAAGAGAGAGGTGAATACGCCCTCCTAAACCACAATCGGTAGACGCGATCACGCGATCTGGACCGACAATGTCTACGAATCGGGAGATTCGTTGCGCGACCAGTTCCGGATGCTCGATGACATTGGTGGAGTGCCCAACGATTCCTGGAATTAGAACCATATCCTTAGGTAGATCGACCTCGCGCCAAACGGTCCACTCGTGTTCGTGGCGAGCGTTCGCGGCCTCGAACGATATGTACTTGGCGTTGACGGTAAGCACGTTGTCGACGATGTCCTTCAGCGGAATATCGGTGCTGTGCGGGCCATGCCAGGATCCCCAGCAGAGGTGCAGGCGAACCTGCTCCGGGTTGATGCCTTCCAACGCGGTGTTGATCGCATCGATGCGGACCTGGATGTAGCGCTGGTAGTCCTCCACACTGGGAGCCGGATTGATCTGATCCCACGACTCAGCGAGCGACGGATCGTCAATTTGCACAGTCAGACCAGCGTCCGTGATCGCGCGGTATTCTTGGCGAAGAGCCTCCGCCCACCCTTGTACAACTTCTTCATCGTTGTCGTAGTAGGCGTTTGACAGGCGTGCCGCCGATCCCGGAGAAACTGCGGCAATGAATCCGTCGCTGCGGTCGATACCGATCTCATGCTGGCGTGCGACTACGTCATTTACCGAAGATTGGAGAGTCTGAGCGAACATGTCCTCACCCATCTCTTGTCTCCTCAAGTTTGCATTGAGCAGTTCTTCAGTACGCGGCAGTGAGCCTACGTGGGTCGTCCGGATCGCCATTTCGCCCTCCTTCAAGGTAAATAATTGTTGGCAGTTCGAACTCTAACTATCTTGTTCGGAGGGCGTTTTTCGGCTCATAGTGTGAACTAGCCTCTCGATCCGAGCCCCACGATCGGGTATTCAGACCGAGGGTAGACTGGAAACGTCCTTATCAATCGACGGAGAACTAATGCTCCAAATCAAACCTGGGCTCCTTGTGTTTTTGGGAGCCTCCCTGGGAACGCTTGCACGTGCCTTGATCGATCATCTGACTGCTGGCACGCTCGGCGGCATTAGTACGGCTACCGTCATTGTGAATGTGGTCGGCGCCTTCTTGATGGGGATGCTGGTAACTACGTGGGGAATGAGGCGCGGACTGCACCCTCTTTGGGACAGAATCAAGATCTTTGCTGGCACTGGGTTCCTGGGAGCATTTACGACGTACTCTGCATTTGCGTTGGCTGTTGCTCAAAACATCGATCAACCGACAGCTTTCATAGTTGCCGCTGGCACGATCCTTGCAGGAGTAACAGGCGTTTGGCTTGGCGCTGTCCTCGCGAAGAAGTTCGCAGGCGAGGAGAGCGCGAAATGATCTGGTTTCTGATGGCACTCGCCGGAGGTTTGGGAGCCTATGGCCGTTACCGCACTGAGCTCGCCCTCAAGAATGCAATTGCGGATCGCGCTTTGATTCCTGTAAAGCCTGGCGCTGGAGTACTCAGGCACACTGCTCCGGCGTGGCCGATCATTTTGATTAACATAGTCGGATCGTTTGTGGCGGGTTTGTTGGTTGCGCGCGTTAGTAGCGAGGTTTGGCTGATTGCTGGGACTGGACTGCTCGGCGGTTGGACTACTTTTTCGACAGCGATGGTGGACGTATTCCAAGCATTCACAGCGCAAGATAACCGTGCGCGAGGCGTTCAGGACGCTGTGCTGATTGCTGTGATTGGGCTTGTTACTAGTGTTGCTGCCGCACTGGTGGGTCTAACGCTCGGAGCGTGATCCACCGGGCGGTAGCCGTTCAGGAGACACCACCGGGCGGTAGCCAATTAGAGGACACTCCCTGCACGTAAACTGAATCTGGCCGGCTCCCCCGTTGGGGAACCGGCCAGATGACTATTCAATTGTGGTTATTCGGTTATGGGCCCTTCTTAGGCCTCCTTGCTGCGACGAACGACCATCGCCACGCCGAGCACCAGGAGTGCCAAAGCCGTGATTCCGGCGGCGATTACCGCGGCCCCCGTCTTGGGCAGACCACCCGGTTCATCCATTGAGTCACCAGGCTGAGTAGAGCCATCCTGATCAGACGGATCCACAGTCGGGCCTTCAGTGGGCTCGTCTGTCGGTTCAGCCGTCGGCTCTGACGGCTCAGTGGGATCCGTGGAGTCCGTGGGCTCATCCGTGGGCTCATCCGTGGGCTCGTCAGTCGGTTCGTCGGTTGGCTCCGGATCGACCGAATCGGTCGGGTCTGTTTCGGCAGGCTCCGTCGGCCCAACCGGATCCGTTGGCTCCTCAGATTCCACCTTCTCGAACACGATCGCAGCGATGTGCGGAACCGCAATCGCGCCGGAGTACGTAGCCTCGCCCTCGTTCGCCTTCGATGAATCGGCTGGGGTTACGGGAGTATTCGAAATGTCGGAAAGGATGAGTTTCCAGTCGCCTTCCGGGAGCTCCGTCTTCCACGCATCCGCGTCCGGATTCACGAACACGACACGCTCGGGCTGGTCCCCGAAGTTCACGCGGTAAGAGAATCGCTTGTCGCCATCCTCCAGGGAAAGCGCGTCGTAGGCCTGTTCAATCTCGCTATATTCGCGGATCCGCACCCAATCGTTGTCGGCGCGGAACTTCGCCAACTTTTGGAAGTAGGAAAACGAATCCGCGTATTCTGCCGCGCGATCATAATCGAGGACGTTGATGTGGTCCGGCGAATTGTAGGAGTTCTCAACGCCGTGCTTGGTGCGCAAGGCTTCCTGGCCTGCGTGAACGAAATTCACGCCGTTGGCGAGGAACTGAAGCTCGGTAGCGAACGCGTGGCGACGAACGATTTCGTCCTCTGAAGCGTCCGGGAGCGACCCCTTCAGCTTGTCGTACATCGTGTAGTTGTCGTGCGCTTCGTTGTAGTTCACGGACTGCGCCGCATCCGCGTAATCGCGAACGTGCTGGCCGCCCTTGATCAGGTTGTAGACGTCCCAAGCCACATCATCGGCACCGCCTCCGGACACGTATCCGGTGCCCGGCAGCTTGTTGTGCGTGCCCTTCATGGTGTCGCGGAACTTGTCGTTGAAGAACGAGATCCGCGGGATCTGCTTGGCGTTATCCTGGTTCGCGCCCTCAACGCCGTCGGGGTGGTTGCCCATGTTCCAACCTTCTCCCAGCAGTAGGATCGTGGAATCCACTTCGTCCAGCGCGTCGCGGATCTGTTTCATGGTTTCCACGTCGTGAATGCCCATGAGGTCGAATCGGAAGCCATCAATCTGGTAGGCCTCAGCCCAATACTTGAGTGAGTCGATCATGTACTTGCGCATCATCGGCTGCTCAGAGGCGGTCTCATTGCCAACACCCGTTCCGTTCTGCAGCGCGCAACCATCCGTGTAACGGAAGTAGTATCCCGGAACCGTGCGGTGCAACGGCGAGGACTCCACGTCGTAAACGTGGTTATAAACAACGTCCATGATCACGTACATTCCGGCGTCGTGAACCGCGTCAATCATCGCCTTCATATCAACGATGCGCGATTCCGGATCTTGCGGATCCGACGCGTAGGAGCCCTCCGGAACGTTGTAGTTCACCGGATCATAGCCCCAGTTGTACTGCTCATCGAAGCCGAGGTTCCCGGTCTCATCGACCGTTGCAAAATCGTACATGGGCAGGAACTGCACGTGCGTCACGCCAAGCGACTTCAGGTAGTCAAGGCCGGACGGGTTGCCTTCCGCAGTGACCGTGCCTTCCTCTGTCAAACCAAGGAACTTGCCCTTGTTTTCAATACCGTTGTCCGGTCCAATCGTCAGGTCGCGAACGTGCGCCTCGTAAATCGTGGCGTTCTCCGGGTTTTCAAACGACAGCATGCGCTTGGGCGTCCAACCTTCAGGGTTCAGGTTGTCTACATCAACCACAACCGATCGCGTCGAGTTTGCCGTTGACGAACGCGCATACGGATCCTGCACCTCGTCGAGTTTTCCATCCTCAAACGTGATGCGGTAACGATATTGCAGCCCGCGAGCATCGCCCTCGTGCGTATATTCCCACGTGCCCTTTTCGCCAGCCGTCATGGGGATTACTTCCCCGTTATTGGAATAATTTACAAGGCTGACCGATTCCGCCGTGGGGGCCCACAGTCGGAAGATTGTCGAGGATGGAGTGTAGATCGCTCCGAGTTCACCGTCGAAGTAGTACAAGTCATTGAACTCCTTGGAATGGAGTTCATGACAACTTAGATCAGGTGTTTCGGGCACGTCGGCCTCGGAGTAGTACACGTTGGGGTCCCCTTGAGCAATCCAAACTTCTGCCTTGCCGTCTTCAAAGTTCGTGAGGAATAGATCGTCCGGTGAGTTCTTTTCGGCCCACTCGTTTTCTGGTGTTGAGCGGCGCAAAATGATGCCGACCTTGCTGATCGGCTCGGCAGACTCAACGGTCCAGGTAGCGGTGCCGTCTTCTAACTCGACGCTTTGTCCATCCTTGTTCGGCAACCAGGTCCAAATATTCCAACCGTCATAATCACCCGTGTAACGCACGTAGTGCAATGTGATTTCCGCGGTATGTGTTGTCGGATCCGGTTCGGTACCGGGATCTGTGCCCGGGTCGGGATCTGTGCCTGGATCGGGGTCGGTCGAATCCGCGACGATGTCGACGCCCCATTCCTGGGAAGTTTCCGTCTCAGTGAAAGTGACGGTGACGTTCTTGCCCGGCTCGATAGTCACGTCCTGAGACTGGTAAGCCCACTCATTTCCGCCCTCGGAACGCCTAATCAGCATTCCAATATTGGTGGATCCATCGGGGATTTCAATGGAGGCTTCCAGCTCGCCGTCTTCATTCGCTTCTAGCGGGACGGCCCTGCCGCCTTCACCTGAATGCCACAGCCAAACCGCGTAGTTTCCGTATTCGCTCTGCGGCACTGATTCAAGCGGTTGCACCTTCACATCTATCGATGTCGGTGCTGCGAGTGCTTGCAAAGGCATGACCACCAGCCCCGCGAGCACCAAAACCAGGCTCAAAAACCCGGCCCAAACACTCTTGACTTTCATAACGCTCCTCATCGTTGAGTTGTCGCAAAATTAGCACATTCTGAAAACTTTTTCAGTAATTTGAATTGCTTACATATTTTTTGCGGGTAAGTTCTCGTTATTTAGCGCGCAAACTCCCGTTGCGTCATGTTCTGCTGGCACCCTCCGGCGTCGTTTATTGAAACATTTTTCAATCATTCACGAGGGCGGGATTCGGACCCTGTCTGCGATGCGGTGGCTCACCGCTGTCATATTGCTAACGACGCAGTCGGATTCGCGCTCAGTCGCACGGAGACGCTAGCTACGATTCAGCCTCTAGACAAAATCGAAGAAGCTCTTGCATTGCCTGACGCAGGACTTACGATTAG
>DUQT01000042.1 GCA_012837655.1 Actinomyces sp.
CACGTTGGGCATGGAGTCAATCCAGGCGGTTTGGAAAGACAGCGTCTCTCCAACAAGACCACTGAGGGACTTAGTGCCGGCACGTGGTTTCTCACCCGGCAAGACTTTGGTAAGCGCATCGCAAAACTGGAAAGTGAACATCGTTCAATCAGTGTAGTAACTATCCTCGAGCCGACCCGAACCACGCCTGAAATAGGCCATAGAAGTTCATGTTTCCCCACGATGAGCACTGTTCCGGCATCCCTTTTAGCGTCGCTTCGGTGGGCTGGTATGGAGTGTAGTTGTACAGTCCTGCGGTTGCCTGGTTCTCGATGTAGATTTCCGAACCGCCACATTCCGGATCAGGGTTGTAAGCGATGTTATTCACCTGCCCGGCAACGACCTCATACATTGCGGGCTGCAGGCGATACATCTGAAACTGACGCGCCGCGCTGTAAACTTGCCGCGCGAAACCCATGTACTTCGGGTCGCACGCTCCCCCGTCCGGACATGCGTACCCCATCGCGATTGCGTACCTATCCTGATTCAGATGCCTACCAGACGCCGTGATTAGACCCTGCTCCTTCTGCAGGATCGTCAACAAAACCTGCGGATTAACCTGGCACGCCTGCGCAGCCTTATCAATGATCGCGGCCGCAGAATCACCCTGTTCACCCACAAAATCACCCGCGCAAAAAGCGTCCGCAGTCCAGGTGGGCGTGTCCTCCGTGTAGTCCGCCAGGCACGGAGCGCCATCCGCACCTTCACGACAGCCGTCATTCCACTCGTTCACGAACGCAGAAATCTGGTCCCGATCCATAGTCGTTGTGTCAAAAAAGACGTCATTCGACATGATGGATCCGGGGTCAAAGCCCTCCATTTCCAGCTTCGGGGACCGTGGCTCGGGAGCCGCGTCCTGCTCATCCGCATGCGATCCAGGCATCACAGCAATCAGAAAAATGCCCAGGAAAATCCCCAACACAATAAACGGGATCAGGTAGATCAACCGAGATTTTCCAGCTGCTGGCGGCATTCGCGTTTCCTAAGCCACGTCCTCCAAGATTTTCGAGGGCGCTACTTTGCCAACTGTTCCTTAACGTGTTGCACGATCGCGTCGGCGGCGGATTCGATGGTTTCGAGGGTGATCTCGAAATCTTCCTGGTCGCCATACCACGGGTCGGGGACGTCCAATTCGCGGCGTCGCTTTGGCGGGTTCGCGACGTATTTGGGGTCGAACGAGCGGAACATGCGAATGTCCGTGGAGCGCGGGTCACCCACGTCAGGGTTTTCGATAACGTTTACTCCGGCGCGGTCCGCCAGGGATTCCATCCAGTTCATGTGGTTGGACGTCATGGCCAAAATGAGGTCGTAGTCGGCTAGCTCATGGGCTTTAACTTGCTTTGCGAAGTGGTCGGGGATCTCGTAGCCGGCCCTGCGAAGCGTTTTCTGGGCGCGGTAATCGATCGGGTTGCCGTGCTCCTCGGCGGAAATGCCAGCGGAATCCACAACCGCGTCAATACCTTCAGATTCGAACCGATCATTCAAAATAACTTCGGCCATCGCGGAGCGACAAATATTGCCAGTACACACCATGAGCAGTCGATAAGTCATGCGCTGAGTCTAACAATGAAGCCAAAAAACAGAAACAAAAGCAGGACTAGCCCACAAGCAATTGCCGCCAAAACGCAGCCACCTGAACCTCGCGCAGGCATCTAACCACAGACGACTGCACACGAGGCGAAGCTCGCGAACAAACGAAAACCCGGACTCGGCGTGCGAGTCCGGGCCTTCACGTTCAATCCTCGGGCAGCCAACTAGAAATCGGCGCGAAGCCGCCTATAGCGGGACGCCCCATTGACGCGACCAGGAATCAGAGCGACGCCAGCCTCAGACCAGCGGCGCCCCTGGTTTCAGATTAGAAATCCCAGTCGTCGTCCTCGGTGTCTTCGATGTCGCCGATGACGTAGGAGGATCCTGAGCCGGAGAAGAAGTCGTGGTTCTCATCCGCGTTCGGTGATAGGGCTGCCAGGATGGCTGGGTTCACGTCCGTGGAGTCAGATGGGAACAGCGCTTCGTAGCCCAGGTTCATTAGGGCCTTGTTGGCGTTGTAACGCAGGAATTTCTTCACGTCTTCGGTCAGGCCGAGCGGATCGTAAAGGTCCTCGGTGAACTTCTCTTCGTTCTCGTACAGTTCATCCAGCAGTTCGAACGTGTAGTTCTTCAGCTCCTGCTGGCGTTCCGGCGACGATTCAGCAACCGCCAGCTGGTACTTGTAGCCAATGTAGTAGCCGTGGACGGCCTCGTCACGAATAATTAGGCGAATCAGGTCCGCAGTGTTCGTGAGCTTGGCGTGTGCGGACCAGTACATGGGCGCGTAAAAGCCGGAGTAGAACAGGAAGGATTCAAGCATCGTGGATGCGACCTTCTTCTTTTCCGGGTCGTCACCAACGTAGTACTTGTTAATGATGCGAGCCTTGTTCTGCAGCTCTTCGTTTTCCTCCGACCAGCGGAAGACCTCATTAATTTCACTAGTCGACAGTAGCGTCGAGAAGATCGACGAGTACGACCGCGCGTGCACCGACTCCATGAACGCAATGTTCGTGAACACGGCTTCCTCATGCTGCGTGCGCGCGTCCGGAATCATTGAAACCGCGCCGACCGTGCCTTGCAGGGTGTCCAGCAGGGTGAGGTTCGTAAAGACCTTGTTGGTCATGTCCTTCTCAGCCGCGTTCAGCGTGCGCCAAGACGGGATGTCATTCGACAATGGAATCTTTTCCGGCAACCAGAAATTACCGGTCAAACGGTCCCAAACTTCCAGATCCTTTTCGTCCTCAAGCTTATTCCAGTTGATAGCTTCGAAGACTTGATCGTCTTCACGAAAGACGCTCACAGTGCCTCCTTGAGTGCCTAAGTTTTCCTCGCTCCATCATTGCACGAAACACCTACACGTTTCTTCAGGGGTTAGTAACCTCACCGCTTTAGTCTCACCATTTGCACGTTTCACCGTGAAATTAGATTGACGAGGACGCAGCTACGCCCTCGTCAATCAAATTATTCGGTCAACGTTAGGTGACCTTTGTTAGTACCGGTTTCGTGCGCTAGTCGCGTAGCAGGTAGTACGCGACGCCGCCGGTTAGGGCGCCTAGGAACAGGCCTTGGCGCACGTGCGGAAGGAACTTGCCCTTCTGCTTGCGGCGTTCTCCGCGGTGGAGGATGTAGCGCTCAATCATTGAGTTGACCTTCAGTAGTGCGGCCGCTCCGCCAACTCCGATCGCGACTTGTGTTGCCGGCTTGAGGTGACCCAGGTTGTCCTGCCAGAGTTTCTGGCATTCTTCCAGAGTGATCTTAGGCTTGTTGTCGCTGTCGGGCAGGTGGTAGTAGTAGGCTCCCAGCCCGCAAAGGATTGCTGATTTACCTACGAAACGAACGGCTGACGACTTCACGCAGTCCGGCATCGCATACCAGGCGAACATTGAAGTGCCAAGCATGGCGGCTTCGGATTCGACCGGGTTTTTGATGCTCCAGTCATGCCACTTCTCGAACGCGTCGATTAGCGGATCGGGCACGTAAGCATCCAGGTTTTCAAGTAGATTCATGGCGATCCTTTCGTCGAATACAACTACCTCCAGCTTAGTGGCGTAGCGTTTTTACTGCGCGTTCTTCACCACCGTTTCGATGATCATTGCCAGTGAAGTTGCGCCAGCGTCGGGGGTGCCAAGGGACTTCTCCCCAAGCGGACGAGCGCGCCCAACCTTCGCAACCAGGTCCTTCGTCTTGTCTGCGCCTTCCTTCGCGGCGGCGATGGCTTCGTCCCAGGTCTTGCCTTCTTCCAGCGCTTCAACCGCGGGCACGAAAGCGTCAACCATCGTCTTGTCGCCGACTTCTGCGCCTCCAAGTCGCGTCACAGCGTCCAGCGCGGCGCGCGATGCTTCAATCAGCGTTTGCTCGGTTGCCTTTTCTTCATCGCCGAGGACGGAGCCGAACGCGGTGATTAGTGCACCCCACAGGGCGCCAGAAGTTCCACCGGCTGACGCGGACCAGGCATCTCCTGCACCTGCGAGGACGGTTCCTGCGCCGCCGCCATCCTTAGTGAGCTTCTCAGCTTGCTCAACTGCGGCCTTCGAGCCGCGCGCCATGCCGATGCCGTGGTCACCGTCGCCCGCGACGGAGTCAATCTGGCCGAGTTCCTTCTCCTTTTCATGCATCAGGTCCGAAATCGCCTTCAGAGCCGAAACAACCTTGGTAGCAAGCTTCTGGGATTCTTCACTACCCTTTTCCGTTACAGCGACCGGTTCGGGGGCGGAAGCCAGCTCGGTCGTGTCGGCCTCGGGGCGGTCCATGTTGCCCTTACGGTAAGCGGGTGTGTCGCAGGGGGCGAACCAGTACTTCTCGATCTCGTCATCTAGCCACACCAGGGTCAAAGACGCGCCGGCCATGTCAAGAGACGTCACGAATTCGCCGACTTCGCCCTCGACGATTTCAAGGCCCGCGTCGCGCAGGCGCCTGGCGATATCGCGGTAGAGGACGAAAAGCTCTTCGTACTTGGTGTCACCCAGTCCGTTCACAATCGCGATTACGCGGTTGCCGGGATTGTCTGGGCGGTCGTCGAGC
>DUQT01000043.1 GCA_012837655.1 Actinomyces sp.
TCAATCCGGGTGGCTGACGGGACTCGAACCCGCGACGTCCTGGACCACAACCAGGTGCTCTACCAACTGAACTACAGCCACCATCATTGCCGTAGCAACGCTAGATAACTTTACCAGCTTATTTTGGGGTAGCAAAACCTACAAAAGTTGACTTAGCCACAGACAACCTTGCCCCGCACACCGGGATGTGCGGGGCAAGATCAGAAATTCAATTCGTATTCGTATTGCACTGCTGGTTTCGCCTAGCTCCGGCTAAATACCAACCTTGCGTTGAACACAGTGCTTACCTGCCCGTGCACACAACGCTTGGTAACCGGAGGGCTTTCGATTTACCAGTGCGCGCGAACCGAGATCGCGTCAGCGAAGTTCTTCATGGCCTCCGGTGAGGAATCCAGGTAGAGCTGTGCGTCCACGAGGCCGACCTCCATCACCATGAAGGAGCCCTGACCGTCGGGAACAATGTCAACGCGGTTGAACAGGAACTGCTCATCGCGGCCCATGCGTTCCTTCACGTAGGCGTGTAGTGCGGCGCGAATCTGTTCACCCCAACGCCACTCTTCTGCTGTGGCTTCGCGGGCCTGCACAAGAGTTTCGTGCATCGCTTCATCAGTTACCTGCGAGGGGTGCAGCATTGCCTTCTTCTCAACGGAGTGCGATACCAGGCCGTTGAAGAAGACCAGGGTGATCTCACCGTGTTCATCAATGGCTTCCTGGTAGCGCTGAAGCATTACGGAGCGACCCTCGTTTAGAAGGTCCATCACGTGTGTCACTGCGGCACGGCGCGATGCCGGATCAACTGCGGTGTAGCGTCCAATGTCACGCAGGCCCGAGGAAACAGCTGGCTTGATGACGAAGTCTTGCAAAGCGGGGAATCGCGAGTGAACGCGGTGCTTTGAGAGCTTGTCTTCAGTTTCCAGCCAAGTAGTTGGAATAACGGGCAGGCCGTACTTCTCGTTTAGAACCTTCAGATAGTGCTTATCCGAGTTCCAATCCAAAATGTCGGGGTGGTTCAGGATGCGGGGAACGGAGTTAGCCCATTTCAGGAACTCATCGCGGCGGGTTGCGTAGTCAGAAACTGACCGAACAACAACTAGGCCGGCGTCCTCCCAGTCAACGTCAGGATCGTCCCACTGTTTAATTTGGGGATCACAATCACGTTCTGCAAGTGCATCCAGAATTCCCTCCTCATCGGAGTAGAGATTCGGCATATCAGCAGATGTAGCTAGTGTCACGCGTGGCTTCATAGTTGCTACTTTAACCAAATTTCATTGACGTCTGCGCACTGTTGGAATAACCGTCTCGATTTAGCGCAAGCCGGTCGGGCGGGCAAGTGCTCGCTCAATCAAGTGAGACACCAGCTCCGGGTACGGCTTCCCCGTCGCTTCCCACATCGCGGGGTACATCGACCACGGCGTGAACCCGGGCATCGTGTTGACTTCGTTCACGATGACCGCGTCGGCTTCTTCGTCGTAGAAGAAGTCGACTCGAGCCAGCCCTTCACATCCCAAGACTTCAAAAGCGTGGACTGCGACCTCTTGGATGCGCGCCTGGATCTCGGGCTCGATATTCGCAGGCGTAGTCAAAGTTACCGCGTCGTGTGCCTGGTACTTCGTTCTGTAGTCGTAGAATCCATCGTCGCTGTCAACGGCGATTTCACCGCACACGGAGGCCCGCGCCTTTTCCTTAGGCCCAAAATCGAGGACTCCGCACTCGATCTCCCGACCCGTCACCGCGGCTTCTACAACAACGCGAGGATCGTACTTGCGCGCAAGTTCAATCGCATCTTCCAACAGGTCCGGGTCCTCCACGTGAGTAATCCCCAGCGACGAACCCGCACGAGCCGGCTTCACATACACATCGCGTCCCACAGTCTGCGCCTGCGCAAGCGCGCGCGAGCGATCCGACTGCCACAGACGATCCGTAATCAAGGTCCAGCGTCCAACTGAAATTCCAGCCCCAAGCAATACCGTCTTGGTCAGGTGCTTATCCATGCACACAGCGGACGCGGCAACTCCGCA
>DUQT01000044.1 GCA_012837655.1 Actinomyces sp.
TGTTGGGGATGATCCCATTCCAAGATTCCAACAACGTTGTTGACGTAGATCTCAACTACCTCGTCGAAACCATGAGTTGTTGCTCGAAATTGATTATTTACTCATCAATCTGAGCAATATCACTCAGTATGTAATCTACCAGAACCTATAGGGGAATTAAAGGTAAATAAAAGATTGTGACCATAACCGCGAGTACCGTGAATTTTCTTGCACGCTTTTCGACGCTGGGTCTAGACACAAAAAGGGAGCGGAACCTGAAAGCAGGATCCGCTCCCCTGGTCCGATGTGGACCTATTTACTGTTGCTCTATGTCGACCGGAATCGCTCCCGGCGAGCCGTGTCAGCGCGCCGTATCGACTTGCCGCGCCGGTCGACCGTGGCAGCAAGCCATACCAAATGCCCTATCGACGGGCAGTGCGGACGAGCCGCGTGTTTGTCTTACCGCCGGGCCGGCCAGTAAGCCGCTTAAGTGCGCCTTATCGACGGGCCGTGCCGGTGTAGTCCTCGTCGTCGTCAGTCCAGCCGAACGCTTCGCGTAGTTCGCGACCGGTCTGCTCGATCGGATGGGATTCGTGTTCTTCGCGAAGCTTCATGAATTCCGGAGCACCCGCATCCTGATCCGCGATGAAGCGCTTAGCGAAAGTGCCGTCCTGAATGTCGGCAAGCACAGCCTTCATGTTTTCCTTCACCTCGGGGGTGATCACACGCTCACCGGAGACGTAGTCGCCGTACTCAGCAGTATCAGAAATCGACCAACGCTGCTTGGTAAGTCCGCCCTCGTTAATCAAATCGACGATTAGCTTGAGTTCGTGAAGTACCTCGAAATATGCAATTTCTGGCTGGTAGCCCGCTTCAACTAGGGTCTCGAAGCCGTAGGTGATCAGCTGGGAAACGCCACCGCACAGGACGGTCTGCTCGCCGAAGAGGTCAGTTTCGGTTTCTTCAGTGAACGTGGTCTTGATAGCTCCGGCGCGGGTTGCGCCCATTGCCTTGGCGTAGGACAGTGTTAGGTCCCAAGCTTCGCCAGAAGCATCATTTTCCACAGCTACGATCGCGGGAACGCCGCGGCCTTCCTCGTACTGGCGACGAACAGTGTGGCCGGGGCCCTTGGGCGCGACCATGCAAATGTCGTGCGAAGCGTCGGGCTCAATGTAGCCGTAGCGAATGTTGAAGCCGTGCGCGAAGAACAGAGCAGCGCCCTCCTTTAGATTCGGGGCAATCTGTTCAGCGTAAACAGTGCGCTGCACCTGATCCGGAGTAAGGATCATGACGACGTCGGCATCCTTGACGGCCTCCGGGATTTCAGCGACCTTGAGACCCTGCTCAGTTGCCTTGGCCCACGAGGACGACCCTTCGCGGAGGCCCACGACGACCTCGACACCTGAATCACGCAGGTTAAGCGCGTGGGCGTGTCCCTGGGAGCCGTATCCAATAACGGCTACCTTCTTACCCTGGATTACTGATAGGTCGGCATCATCGTCGTAGAAAATTTCAGCCACGATCTTTCTCCTTTAATTGATCGGTAATGGAGCGCGGGCCACGGCCAATAGCAAGAGACCCGGATTGAACGATCTCGCGGATACCGTACGGTTCCAGCGCCGCGAGGAGTGCATTTACTTTTTCATTATCTCCGACGGCCTCAATGACCACGGAGTCGGGGGTTACGTCAACGACGTGAGCGCGGAACAAATCCACGATCTGAAGCACGCCTGTGCGACGCTTTTCATCAGCATGAACCTTGAAAAGGACCAGCTGTCGACGCACGGACGGAACCGCTGACAGGTCAACCACCTTGATGACATTCACCAGTTTATTCAACTGCTTGGTGACTTGTTCAAGAGGGTGCGTTTCCGCGTCAACAACGACGGTGATCCGCGAGATTTCAGGAACCTCGGTCTCCCCCACAGCGAGGGAGCGGATGTTGAACGAGCGGCGCGCAAACAGCGCAGCTACGCGGGTGAGCACGCCGGGCTTGTTTTCAACGAGGACGGAAAGCGTGTGCATTTCACTCATTTTGATCACACATCCTGTTCCCACTCAGGCGCGATGCCGCGAGCGTACTTCATTTCGTCGTTTGAAACTCCTGCGGCAACCATGGGCCAAACCATGGCGTCCTTGGAGACGCGGAAATCGATTAGGACGGGGCGGTCGTTGATGGACATTGCCCACTCGATCGCCTCGTCAACTTCCTCTTCCTTGTAAACTCGGCGGGCGGGCATTCCATACGCATCTGCGAGCTTCAGAAAATCGGGGATCTGATTGTCAGATTCGTTCAGGTCCGTGTGCGAGTAGCGTTCGTTGTAGAACAGGTTCTGCCACTGGCGGACCATGCCCAGTACCGAGTTGTTGATGATGGCTACCTTGATCGGAATGTTGTTGACCATGCAGGTTGCCAGTTCCTGGTTTGTCATCTGGAAACTGCCATCACCATCAATCGCCCACACGACTTTGTCGGGGTTGCCAACCTTTGCGCCCATGGCTGCGGGTATGCAGTAGCCCATGGTTCCCAGTCCGCAGGAGGACAGGAAAGTGCGGGGATTTTCGTAGTCAATGAACTGCGCGGCCCACATTTGGTGTTGGCCAACGCCAGTTGTGTAGATGGATTCGGGGCCGGCGATTGCGGAAAGCCGTTCCAGCACGTACTGGGGTGCGAGCATTCCGTCGGCGGTTTCCTCGTATCCAAGCGGGTAGGTGTCACGCAACCGGTTGAGGTAGCGCCACCACCCAGAGATATCGCGAGCCTCGCCCTCGTCCGCAATTTTGCGGGCTTCTTTGACGAGCGCCTTCATTGTTGGCGCAAGGTCCCCAACGATGGGGATGTCGGCGTAGCGGTTCTTTGAGATTTCGGCGGCGTCAATGTCGACGTGGACGACGCGTGCGCGAGGTGCGAAGGAATCAAGCTGGCCGGTTACTCGGTCGTCGAATCGGGTTCCAAGAGCGACGATGAGGTCAGCGCGTTGCAAGGCTCCAACGGCCGCGACTGTTCCGTGCATGCCCGGCATCCCCAGGTTGTGAGGATCGGAATCAGGGAACGCCCCGCGCGCCGGCAGCGTAGTGATGACGGGCGCGTTGGTGAGTTCGACAAGTTTTGCCAGGTCGTCGGACGCTCCGGATCGGATCATTCCGCCACCCACGTAGAATGCCGGTGCTTCCGCGTCAAAAATCGCACGAGCGGCTTCCTTCACCTGCTTGGGGTGCGGATCGCCAGCCGGCTTGTAACCGGGCAGTTCAAACTTTGGCGGCCATGAAAATTCCATTTCCTCGTTTTGTGCCGACTTCGTAATATCCACGAGGACGGGGCCGGGCCGGCCGGTTGACGCAATGTGGAACGCTTCCGCGATGCGGTTCGGGATTTCCTGGGCTTCTGTGACCAGGAAGGAGTGCTTCGTGATGGGCATGGAAGCTCCGACGATGTCAGCTTCCTGGAAGGCATCTGTGCCGATGAAGCTCGCTCCGACCTGTCCGGTGATGACAACGATCGGTACGGAGTCGAGGTTTGCATCCGCCAGCGCGGTCAAAGTGTTTGTGGCGGCGGGGCCGGACGTTACTACAGCGCACCCAACTTTGCCCGTGGTGATTGCGTAGCCCTCGGCTGCGTGGCCAGCGCCCTGCTCGTGACGGACAAGGATCACGTTCAGCTGGTCCGTATCCATTAGCTGGTCATACACGGGAATAATCGCGCCGCCTGGCATTCCGAATACATCCGTGACGCCAAGTTCTTCCAAGCTCCTGACGACAGCCTTCGCACCGGTCATGCGAACCGGTGACTGGCTTCGAGGGCGGGGATTACCTGGCGGCTTTGGCTTGTTGTGCTTCCCCTGATTTTTCATTTTGATCTCCCTGGCCTTGATAGGAAGGTTGGTGGGTAACAAAAA
>DUQT01000045.1 GCA_012837655.1 Actinomyces sp.
TCCTTAGCCGGAGCGGCCCTTTTTCGACAATTAACACGAATTCTGGTGATTTCCTCGTAGTGATCGCGTATCGTGAAAACACGCCATAACGGTGTGGCGCATGACGAAAGGCTTCTAATCGTGAGTAAGTATTTCGCCGGAATTGACGCTGGAACAACAGGCGCGAGCGTCATCATTTTTGATGGTACGGGCAAGATGATCAGTAGCGGTTACAGGGAATACCGCACGAAACACCCGCACCCAGGTTGGGTAGATCAGGACATGCACGAGTTGTGGGCGGGCATTTGCGATGCTGCAAAGCAAGCCACGTCCTCGTTCCCTGGCGACGTAAAGGATATCGTTTCGATAGGCGTTTCTTCACAGCGTGGGTCGTTTATTCCGATCGATCAGAGTTGGACGCCGCTGTCGGACGCGATCGTTTGGTCTGACGGTCGTTCGAATAAGCAGACCGCGTGGATGAAGGAAGAGTTCGGCGAGGAGGGCTACTACGGCATCTCCGGACTGAATATTTCCAGCCTGTGGGTCTATCCGAAACTGATGTGGTTGAAGGAAAACTGGCCCGAAATCTATCGCAACACGTGGAAGATCGTGAACGGCCAGGAATGGATCTTGCACCAGCTGGGATCCGATGAACTGTTCGCCGACCCGTCCGCGCTCAATTATAACGGAATGTTCGACATTCAAACGCTTGACTATTCGTCCGAATTATTTTCGAGGGCGGGGCTGGATTTGGACTTGATGCCGCCGCTTCTGCACGAGTTGCGACCTGTCGGGGAAGTGAGTGCGGCTGCGGCGGAGGCAACCGGTTTCGCGAAGGGAACTGTCCTGTCTCCGGGTGGTGGCGACCAGCAGTGCGCGGCTGTTGGTTCAGGTGTGAACCGCCAGGGGCTGGCTGAGCTTTCGTTGGGAACGGCCGCGGTTATGGTCGCGCAGCTCGACGAGGCTCCCGATATGGCCCAGAACCTGCAAAGCGGCGTGTCGTTTGGTGCGCACGCGATTCCTGGGCGCTGGGACATGGAGGGGACGGCTCACGCGGCGGGTGAAGTGCTCCGCTGGTGGCGCGACACCTACGGCCAGCCGGAGGTTCGGGCGGCACAGGAACTGGACCTCAACCCATACGACCTCATTACGCTCGAGGCTGCGAAGGCGCCGGTCGGGTCGCATGGACTTATTTTCTTCCCGTTCTTTAACTCTCAAGCGAACCCGTATTTCCACGATAACGCTCGCGGCGGAATGCTTGGAATTACGCAGATTCACACCAGGGCGCACGCCGCTAGGGCCGTCCTGGAGGGCGTTGCCTACGAGCTACGCATGAGCGTTGAAGCAATGGAAAACGCTATGGGTGAGCCATTTGAGACGATTCGCCTGTCTGGTGGGGGAGCGAAGTCGCTGTTCTGGAGCCAGGTGCAGGCCGACATTTATGGTCGCCCGGTTGAGCGGCTGATCGTTTCGGAATGTGCGGCGCTCGGTGCCGCGATCTTGGGCGGAGTTGGTGCTGGAGCACTCCCGTCTGTGGATACTGCCATTGAGAACATGGTTCACACGCGCGGATTCATCTACCCGAACGAGGCAAACCACGCTGTTTACAACGAGTACTACGAAATCTTCAAGAAAGCGTTCTTGGCGTGGGCGGAAGCGGATGTCTATAACGACCTCGCTGCCGTCAACGAAAAGATGGCGAATGTGCCGGCGGCAAATTAAGCGGTAACAGCTTTGAAAGCTGAGATAGCTTGGAGCTTAGCTGATGCAACTATGCGTCGGTGAGGGACTCAAACGGCCCGTCGCTAGGGAATCGCGGCCCGTCGCCACTTGACGCCGCAGTGGACCTATTCGAAAAGCAATAGTCGTGGGCAACA
>DUQT01000046.1 GCA_012837655.1 Actinomyces sp.
GATCGACGCCGGTCGGAGGCACAGCCAAGCCCCTGGGGAAACCCAGGGGCTTAACTGTTTCCTAAGCAGGTTCGCGCGCCACCCGAAGCCGCCACGTAGCCCGCCCTCACATCTCCATATTTGGGCAATGCCGCTGATGGACCTGCACTTTTTGAACTGATCAACGACAATGATGGCATGAGCGTATTGCATCCCGTGTCATCGCCCTCAGACGCCGTAGTTCGTGCTTCTAACCTCACGAAGATTTACGGAAAGGGCGACACTGCTGTCACCGCACTAAAGTCGGTTGACGTGAATTTGGGCCGTGGCGAATTCACCGCAATCATGGGCCCATCCGGTTCTGGTAAGTCAACGCTAATGCACTGTCTTGCCGGCCTTGATTCGATTACCGAGGGCGAAGTTTGGCTAGACGACATCGTCGTGTCCGACCTTTCGGAGCGCAAACTCACCAAGCTTCGTCGCAACAAAATTGGCTTTATTTTCCAAGCATTCAACCTGATCCCAACCCTGACCGCGGAAGAAAACATCACCCTGCCCGCCGATATCGCGAAGCGCAAGGTGTCCAAGGAACGCTTCGACCGAGTCGTTGACGCTGTTGGGATCCGCAACCGACTTTCTCACCGCCCCGCCGAGCTTTCTGGCGGACAGCAGCAGCGCGTTGCGTGCGCTCGCGCGCTCGTCTCCGAACCAGCCGTCGTGTTTGCCGACGAGCCCACCGGAAACCTTGACTCCAAGTCCGGCGAACAGGTACTACGATTCCTACGCGAAGCTGTCGACGACCTGGGTCAAACCGTCGTGATGGTCACGCACGACCCGTCCGCCGCTTCCTGGGCGGACCGCGTCCTCTTCCTGGTCGACGGCGAAGTTGTCGCTGAACTGCGCGAACCCAAGCGCGACCTCGTCCTGGATGCCCTTCGCGAACTTGGCGACGACCTCGACGACGCCAATTCCGTTTCCCGCGAAGAATCCGACAAATCAAACCGCACTTCCAGCACTTCGATTTCCGAGGACGAGGCTCAGACACCCGCAGATTCCGAGCAGGCCTCAGACCTCTCCAGCTCACCTGCCGCCGGCCATGCTGCGACGGAGGAAGCCGACCAGGGTGAAAGCATTTCCAGCGGGGACGAAGCTGCGCCCTCGGAAATGAAATACGACCCAAAACTGGTTGAAGCCTACGGGCCACGCCCCGGGGAAACGCTGGATGAGGCGCTTCGACGCATGGCGCCCGCGGGCGGCCTGGACCCCGAAGCTACCGAAATGGTCCACAAGGCGCAACGGATTTTGCGGGACCTGCCGGGCTCGGTGATTCCTGAAGACGACCTGGAACTGACCGGGCAAATCCCCATTGTTCGCAAGGAAAACTTGGAACTGTGGGAGCAGGATTCGCAGGAGGCCGACGCGGTAAAGACCGCGCGGCACGCGAGCCAGCACAGCCCTGACGTCACGCGCGACTCAGCCCCGAAAGCGCCCGAAGCTACGCGCGACACTAAAGAAACGCCCGCGCACGGTGCCGGGGAAACGCCCGCGCACGATGCGACCGAAAACGTGGCCCCGCAGGCAGATTCACACGTTGACGATTTTGAGTCCGATAACGGTTCGGAGGACAACGCGTGATCAAGCTTGCCCTGCGAGACGTGTGGGCTCATTTCACGCGTTTCATTCTCACGATCTTGTCCGTCGTTTTGGGTGTAGCGTTCCTGTCAGGAACGCTCGCGCTACGGGCGGACTTGGAAGAAACTTTCATCCAGTCGTTTGCTTCCACCACGTCGGGCACGATCCAAGTTGAGGGCCTCCCACTTGGAGAAGACCCGCAATCGCGTGCCCTAATCTCGGGCGATGTCGCCGACCAAATCCGCGACATCGAAGGCGTTGAAAAGGCCGAACCCGTAATCATGGAGTCCATCACTGTCCTCGACAAGGAGGGCTCCCCCATCACCGGTATCGGCGTCGGTACCGCCGCAATGAACGTGCTTGACGGGTTCTGGCCGTGGACCATTAACGGCAGTGTCCCCAAAAATAGCAACGAAATCGCGTTCGAGGCCGCAGCTTTGGAACGCTACGGATTCAAGGTTGGCGACACGATCGACTACCTCGCCGGGGGCGACCGCCACACGGCAAAGATCGTTGCAAGCATCGACCTCGAAACTGAAGTAGCAATCATCAACATCGCGGCCCTGGACAAGGACACGATGGTAAAGTTGGAGGGCGAGCCCCTCCAGGTCCTCGCCATCGCTGTTCAAACACCTGACGGAGCGGAACTGCAACCGATCATTGACCGCATCCAGAAGGAGCTCGGCGACGACTACGAGGTTCGCCCCACCCAGGACGCGATCAATGAAAAGACCGATGCAGTTCAGGGAACACTTGGGTTTGTGACCACGTTCCTGCTCGTGTTCGTGATCCTAGCGCTCGGCGTTTCAACCTTCATCATCGGCAATACCTTCCACATGGCGGTTAAAGCCCGCCAGAAGGAGTTCGCCTACCTGCGAGCTGTGGGAGCAGCGCCCTCACAAATCTTCTTCCAAGTCGCCCTGCAGGCAATCGTAATCGGCCTTGTTGGGTCTGCGATCGGTCTGCTGTTTGGTGTCGGCCTGCTTGCGCTGGCGTCGTGGGCGCTGGTGAAGTTTGGAATGGCGTCCTCCATTTCGACAACGCTGCCACCAGACGTCATCGTGACCTCTATGATCGTTGGCACTATCGTCACGTTCATTGGTGCGATCCTTCCCGCTCGCGCGGCCGCGCAAACCCCGCCCGTTGAAGCAATGCGCGAGACGTCCGGCGTCCGCGAAGCATCTCTCTGGCCGCGAGCGACGATCGGCATCGCCCTCATCGTCATTGGTGTAATCAGCACGTATCTGGGCGCCAGCCAGACAGTCGAATACGCCGGCACGGCGCTCGGACTCGGCGCGGTCGCAATCGTGATCGGCGCGCTCGTCGCATCACCCGCGTTCGTGAAAGCGCTAATCGGGGTTATCGCGTTCCCGCTGCGCAAGACGTCGTCAGTGATTTTGAAGGTCGGAGCTGGCAACACCGTCCGCAATCCGCGCCGCACCGCGGCAACAGCGGGCGCGCTGATGATCGGTATGGGATTGGTTGCGCTCGGCACCGTCCTCGCGTCTTCAGTGCAGGAATCCACCGCCGAAGCCATTGAAAGTCAGCTGTACGCCGACTTCACCGTCGGATCCGTCAGCCCGGGCGAAGTCATATCCGACAACACCACTGAGCGCGTCCGGCAAACCAAGGGTGTTGCGAAGGTCAACGACACCTACGAAACGGCGTTTGGCATGATCCAAATGGACGGATACACCGTGCCCATGCCTTTCGCTATCACGGATCCTGCAACGCTGGGTGAGGACTTCGAAACGCCAATATCCGACGGTGATCTTGATTCGATCAATTCCGGCAAGATCATCCTTGCAAAATCCATGGCACAGCAGTTAAAACTAACCGTTGGTGACAAGATTAAAGTCCTCGGAGAGCAAGGTCCGAAAGAAGCGACGATCGGCGGCATTCACGAGGCCATGATGGTCGCCCCCGCCGCACTAGTTTCGCCCGAAACTGCAAAGGACCTCGCACTTGAAACCAGCGGCCGCTCCATGCTCACCGTGTTTGTCGAGGACGGTGCTGACCTAGACACCGTTCAAGAACGCATTCGCGCAGAGCTGGTAGACATCCCGACCCTGGCTGTCTATTCCAAGGAGGACGTCACCTCTGAGCTCTCCGGAATCATTGATACCGTGCTTGCGATCCTCTACTCATTGCTTGGCCTATCCATCGCAGTCGCAATCCTTGGCATCGTCAACACCCTGGGACTTGCCGTTAGTGAACGTACAACCGAGATCGCCCTCATGCGCGCAATCGGAACATCACGACGACAAATGGCTGGAACCATTGTGGTTGAAGCGATACTCACGAGTATTTACGGAACGATAGTCGGCATGATCATTGGACTAGGAGTTGCGATCGCCCTGGTGCGCTACAGCGCGGACGTTGGAATCAACATTTTGTCGATCCCGTGGGGCACGCTGGGACTGCTACTACTAGGAGCCGTCGTCGTCGGAATCATCGCAGCGATCGGACCTGCGTGGCGTGCTGCCCGTCAACCAATCCTGGAAGCGATCGTCTCCGAATAGGGGTAGAAACCTGTGAGTTTAACCTAAACGAGACCCATAAATGGCGCGGTACGGCTGTGTTCGTGACACACTAGCAACGTACATAATTTTTCTCACGCACCCCCATCGTGTTTGTGAGCGCGCCGAAGATGCGGCGTGAACGAAAAGGTTCATACCGAGGAGTTGATGATGGCAGCCGATAAATCGACACCGGCTCAGCCCATGACTGTTGTGGAGACGAAGCAGTCTCGACCTAACACGTCGATTGGTGAGCTCTTTGGAGAGCTTTCCAACCAGATCACCGCGCTCATCCGCGGTGAAATCGAACTCACAAAAGTCAAGGCCACAGCCCTCCTTAAGAAGGCCGGCGCGGGTGGAATCCTACTCGCAGGTGCGGGCGTATTTGCGCTATATCTGCTGGGCTGGATTTTCCACACAATCGAGCTTGCATTGGCGACCGCTATGGCGGAATGGGCCGCGTCGCTCATCACCACTGGTATCCTTCTGCTCATTGTAGTCATCCTGGGTGCCATCGGCGCTCTCCTGCTCAAGAAGGGCATGGAAGATAAGCCGGATCCCCAGGTCAACATGAAGCTAAACGTAGCTGCTGCCAAGAAGGGATTGGAAAAGTGAGCGACAAGCCACGCACCGTTGAAGAGATCGAGGCCGAGATCCAGCGCACTCGTCTTGCGATGCAGTCCACCGTCAACGAACTGAGCGGACGCCTAAATCCCCGCACGCAGGCCAAGGCCGCTGCGGAGAAGGCTGGAGATAGCGCAGTCAAGGCCGGTATGAGCATTGTGGATGGCTTTAAGGCCGCCGCTAAGGGCGACCCGACCGCAATCGCGCAGATCGCTTCAGTAGCGACCGTTGTCGGCCTAGTTGCTGGATTAGCTAAGCTACGCAAGTAACCAAAAGCGCCCGGGTAGGATAATTTTCGCAATTTTCGCTACAATGGGCGCTTGAAAGACAGATGAACGCAAGGGGCGCCCGAATGGGAGTCCCCAAGGAACTGTGGAGGGGGTCGACGCCAATGGGGCGCGGCCGTCAGAAGGCCAAACAAACCAAGGTCGCTCGCAGGCTAAAGTACTCAACGCCTGACACCGACTTCGAGGCTCTGCAGCGCGAACTAGCTGCTGAGCGCGGCGAAATTGAAGAACCGTACGGGGACATTCCCCCGGCAACTGACGAAGACGATTGGGACGACTACAAGTAACCCGACAACAGGTAACTAAGTAGTTCCAGTTTCATTATTCGAGAAGGAGGGCACCGATTCGGTGCCCTCCTTCTGTATGTTCTAAAACCTGGCGGCGTGTGGGCGCATGCGGCGACCCGAACTGCGCGGGGCGCGTGCGACGATCCGAACTTCGCGGGGCGCACCTGGCGCCCTCTAGCATTGCCCCCTCTACGTCCCCGATGCCGCGGCTTGGCGCTACCGGCCTATACCCGGTATTCGCCGGTTAGTAGGACAGACCCCGCGTCTACGCCCTTGGCGCCTTGCACGAGGCGCTGGTTAGCTCCGACCTCGAAGTCGCTGGATGAAAGTTCAACTTGGCCCAGGATCCACGGTTCCATCTTCTGCGCGGCCAGGTATCCTATGGCTTCATCGACGGCCGATTCGTCGACGATCGCGACCATGCCGACGCCGAGGTTGAAGGTCTCCTCCATCGCATCCCAGCGCACGTCACCGAGTTTGCCCAGCGTTGAGAACACGGGCGGAACCACCCAGGACGAGCGGTCAATCGTCGCAACGAAGCCCGTTGGAATCACGCGGGAAATGTTTGCACCCAGGCCGCCACCCGTGATGTGTGAAAGTGCCTTCACAGCGCCGTCCGGTAGAGCGTCGATCATGTGGAGCACTGCGGACGTGTACAGGCGCGTGGGCTCCAGGATTTCCTCGCCCAGCGTGCGGCCAAACTCTGGCACGTTCCGATCCAGCTTCCACCCGGCGTCCGCGATAATGCGGCGTACCAGCGAATAGCCGTTTGAATGCAGGCCCGAGGACGCCATGCCGATGACGACGTCTCCGACGGTGACGCGATGCGCTCCCAGCACATTGTCGGCATCAACCACGCCGGTGGCGGCACCCGCGATGTCGTAGTCGTCCTCGGCCATGAGTCCGGGGTGCTCAGCGGTTTCCCCACCGATCAGTGGGCAATCAACCGCCGCGCAAGCTTCAGCAACGCCACGCACGATGTCTGCGATGCGCTCGGGGTGAACCTTCCCGGTTGCGATGTAGTCCGTCATCAGTAGCGGTTTTGCACCCATCACCACGATGTCGTCAACCACCATGCCGACCAGGTCCTGACCGATCGTGTCGTGAATATCCATCGCCTGCGCGATCGCGACCTTAGTTCCAACACCGTCCGTCGAGGACGCCAGCAGCGGCCTCTTCATTCCTTTCAATGCGGACGCATCAATCAGACCCGCGAATCCGCCCGAATCGCCAAAAACGGTCTCATTGTGAGACTTCGCAACTGCGGATTTCATCAGTTCAACGGCACGATCACCGGCTTCGATATCCACTCCGGCGGCAGCGTAGTCAACCATGGGGGCTCCTTACTTAGTAACTCCGGGCGTTCCCGGGATCGGGGTTCCAGGTGGCACAGGCATCGGGTACTCCCCGGTAAAGCAGGCCATACAAAGGTTTTCAGCGGGCTGCGCGGTGGACTCAATCATGCCTTCCAAAGAAAGGTAGCCCAGCGAATCAGCACCAATCGAGCGGCAAACTGCGTCCTCGTCCATCACGGACGCGATCAACTCCGCGCGCGTTGGGAAGTCAATTCCGAAGAAGCACGGCCAGCCCACCGGCGGCGACGAGATGCGGACGTGGACTTCCTTCGCACCGGCCTCCCGTAGCATCGTCACGAGCGAGCGCTGCGTGTTGCCGCGCACAATCGAATCGTCAACCACGACTAGGCGCTTGCCTTCAATGATCTCGCGCAGAGGGTTCAGCTTCAGCCGGATTCCAAGCTGGCGAATCGTCTGCGTGGGCTGAATGAACGTGCGCCCAACGTAGGAGTTCTTCACCAGGCCCTGCGCGTATGGAATCCCGGATTCCTGCGCGTAACCAATCGCGGCGGGCGTGCCGGACTCAGGCGTGGAAATAACGTAGTCGGCCTCAACGGGATGTTCGCGAGCCAGGTGCGCGCCCATTTCTTGACGGGCCACAATAATCGACCGGCCCGAAATGCGCGTATCCGGGCGGGCAATGTAAACGTATTCAAACACGCAACCGTGCGGAGTGGCCTCCGCGAAACGGAATGACCGAACACCATCAGAGTCAATAGCGATTAGCTCGCCGGGCTCCAGTTCGCGAATGAAAGTCGCGCCCACAATATCCAGCGCCGCAGTTTCCGACGCCAGTACCCAGCCGGACGGAAGACGTCCGAGGACGAGCGGGCGCAAACCGTGCGGATCACGAGCACCGTAAAGGGTGCGTTCATCCATGAAAACCATGGAGAATCCGCCGTAAACCTTGGGCAGGATCGCTCGGGCGGCCTCGATTAATGAACCGCGCGAAGTCTGGGGTTTGGCAACGTCCTCACCCTCTTCGCGAGACCTGACCGCGCGTTCCTTATCGGAGCCGTAAGCACCAAGCAGGGCCGTAACAACCTGGGTGCCAGTGGCGTCCTCGGGAACTTGTCGGGACGAAATCTTATTCGCCCATTTGCGCAGTTCCGCAAGGTTTGTGAAGTTGCCGTTGTTTCCAAGCGCGATCGAGCCGGTCGGGGTTGGCCCGAGCGACGGCTGGGCATTTTCCCACAGGTTCGAATCCTTTGTCGCGTATCGAACGTGTCCGACCGCAAGGTGACCTTCCAAAGCGGAAAGCGCCTGGTCATTGAAAACTTGGGACACGAGGCCGAGTTCCTTGAAGACCATGATGTTTTGGCCATCGGACGCTGCAATGCCTGCAGACTGTTGACCTCGATGTTGGAGGGCGTAAAGCCCGAAGTAGGTTAAGCGAGATACTTCCTCGCCCGGCGCCCAGACGCCGAAAACACCGCACTCGTCTCTTGGGGGTTGGTCTGAAACAGAGCTATCTGCTGATAACAATCCATCGCCACGCACGCAATCATCATTGCACATTTTCTGGATGCGTCCGTATTCTTGACACCTTGTGGAAGCGATTCGTTCACACTCTGTTCAGAACACGGCCCTTTCGACTGATTTCGCGCGTTTGGCGACATTTCTCGCACCGACACGCGCAACGCGCCGCATGGTTGCGTCCACGCATTTCAAAACATGGTGATCGTCAAATGCTCGCGTCAACGGGTTCGAGCAGGATTTCACCAAGTTCCACGTTGACCGACTCGACTCGGAAGCGGCCCTCGTAGCCAGCCTTCAAACGCCTGTAAACGACACCCGTCACCGCGGGGTCGCGCAGCATGACCTTCGATTTCTTGTCGTTAACGTCAACAACAACGCCCGTGTACTCCATGCCCTCGTGGCCGCGCATTGTGAGGACTTCCAACAGGTTCAGCGCCCGTTTGGCGACCTGACTGGCCTTACCAGTCGCCCGCGCCATAGCGAGCGGTAGGTCATCTAGTGATTCACGCACCCACTGCGGGGTTTCGCGGTGGGCACTGTGGGCTATGCAGATTTCTTCGCCGTAACGGTCAACCAGGCGGCGCAGGGGTGCGGTGACGTGCGCGTACTCCGCGGCAATCGCTGCGTGGATAATGCCATCCGATGCGGATCGCGGCAGAGGCCGAGTGTCTTTCACGCCAAACGAGCGGTAGCCCGCTCCCCTAAATAGCGTGGTTGCTTCCAGCAGGAACGCGGCGTGCGCAGGATTAGCGGGATCAAGGTCGCGCACCAAGTCCGGGTAGGACACGTACGGTTTCCACTCCACACCCAGCGCGCGAGCAACCCGGCGCAACCGCGACACGTCCTCCTCACGAGCTGGCGGCAGCGTCCTCATGATCCCCGTATTCATCGCCCGCATGTGGTGCGCCGCGCGAATTCCGGTCAGAAGGGAAAGCTGCGCGTTCCATTCCTCCACGGGGTGGTTGGAGCGGTATTCAACGGTGTACCAGTCGTCCTCGGATTCGAAAATCTGTTCGGGGATGCGGGCGGAAACGCCGCCGCGAGCGGCCTCGCGGCTAAGGCGCAGCGTGCCAATCTTTTCCAACAGTCGAATCATGTCGCCGGGCACGGTCGGCGACAGTGGGCGTCCGCCACGCCAGGCTTCATCGACCTGTTCATAAGACAGTTTGGCGCGCGACCTCACGATGCTGCGGTCGACGCGCGATGCGATGGCGTGCCCGGCCTCGTCAAGAACGATTGACCACACGCACGCGGGCGTGACCTGGTCGGGTAGGAGCGACGCGGCTCCGTGGCTGAGTTCCGGCGGATGCAGCGGCGTGTTTTTGTCAGGTAGGTAGATCGTGGTGCCGCGCTCCCAAGTTTCCCGGTCGAGTGCGGACCCCGGCGTCACAAACGTCGCAACCGACGCGATCGCGTAGTTGACCAGGTACTTCCCGCGCTGCTGCCCGTCCAGTTCCGTCAGATAGAGGGCCTGATCCAAGTCGCGCGATTCCTCGGGATCAATCGTCACAAACGGGATCGGCGTCGCATCCAAAACCGGCAGTGCGTCGCGATGCAGGTACTGCACGTCCGGCAACTGCAACGTGGGAAGCAGTCGAACCGCCTGCACGGGGTCCTTCACCTGCGCAAGGTGGTCGTCCCAATCGACCGGCGTGTGCGTTAAAAGTTCCGCAATCGACTGCCATTCCTCCGCGGCGTTTTTTGCTTCTTGGAGGACGTGGCTTGGAAACTCGGCGGGAATGTCCGACTCGCTTCGGATTCGGTCCAGGAGCGGGATCAGCTCGTCTGCTCCCACACCTAGTTTCGGTAGCTGCCGGCGGATCATTCGCGGTCCGGGTCCTGCTGTTCGTGTCTTATTTGCGCGGCTTCCGCTGTGGATGGCGCGCAGTGAAGCATGGCGGCTCGGCGGTCTTCTTCGGCTTTGATGTCTTCTGCAAGTTCGTCTTTCACCAGGCTGGCTGGGTCAAAATCCTGGTTGCGGTACGCGGATCGAGCCATCATGTGTGCACCTACGGGCGCGGACAGAGTTTGCAAAATGACCATCAGCAACGCGGCAGCCAGCCACTGCCACGTCCGCATCGAAAGGGCCGTTCCCGACGCGATCAGGAATACGCCCAACCACTGTGGTTTCGCAGCCGCGTGCATGCGTGAATACATGTCGTTCAAAGTGATGAGGCCGATGCCGCCAATCAGTAGGAAAATAGCTCCGCCGAGCATCAGGGCCGCGCCGATGAAATCTAGGACGGTGAGGAAGGTGTTCATTGTTCCTCGCTTTGCTTTCGTTGGGCGCGTACCTTGAGGACGGCTTCGCGTTCTTCGGCATGAAGTTCGCTTTGGGCTTCTCGAACGAGCCGGATTTCTTCGGCTTCTACTTCTTCCGTGGTGGGTTTTGGCACTTCAGAATCTGGTGCTGACGGGCGTTCACTGAAGCGCCCAAGCGTCACGGAGTACATGAACCCAACCATTGCGAACATGATTGCAAGCACGATGACGTCGTTGCGCCCAGTCCGCACGGCAAGTAGCGCGGTAATACCAACAGCTGCTACAGACAGGACGTCGGAAGCAACAGCCCTGTCCATGATGGCTGGCCCCAGGATTAGGCGAATTAGCGCCAAGAACAAGGTTGCAAGCATGGCCAGCATTGCGGCCAGCTGGAGGATGGAAAGTGCGCTCACAGTTCCACCCCCAGTTGTTCAAGTTCTTCTTTGGACGCGAATGCCTTTAGGGCGCGTCCCTCTTGACCCCGAGTGGTTGCACGAACGCCCTCGTGACCGCCCTGATCGTCAATGTCGAAAACGTGGAGGTAGATGATTCCTTCGCCGCGTTTGATTTCAACGACGATCGTGCCGGGAACCAGGTTCGTCATCGCGGCGGTGATGGCGATGATGATTTCGGAGCGGGATCTAAGATCAATGCGAACCACAGAACAGCGGTATTTTTGGCCGGTTAGGACCACTTTTGCCACGTGAGTCGCGGCTAAAACCATGTCCCACAGGAACCTGGCGATTAGGACAACAGTGTGCCACGGGCGCACGTGTCGAAAGAATCCGGTGTGCGGCAGTGGGAACAGGAACTGGACTCCCAGCACGACGATTACGCCGCCGAGGACGACCAGGGGCGTCACTTCGCCAAACAGCAGAAGCCAGATAGCCATCAGCCAGATGGTGACGAACAAAGAGAAGCGGTTCCGCCTTCGAAGGGTGGGGCTACTCATCGGGAATCACCTCCTGTTCCTTGGAATCCATCAATGTAGCGCCTAGTCATATCCAAGCACGTGATGTGGCTTGCGAGGGTCGGATCATCCGTGTCGACCAGGTAGGGCGGCCTCCACTGGAAGCTCCACAGCTGGTCGCGCGTTGGGCGAACCACAGCCGGATTGTTGCGGTCGTCGTGACGGACGTCGCGAGCCACGTCCTCCTGCGCCGACTTGGAGAACTCCTGCAGGTTTTCAGGCGCTTCTGTGCGCGCGTACTGGGAGTTTCCGTGCCCGCGCCCGTTGTGCTGCAAAACAGCGTGAAGGTAGGTTGCCCGATCCATCTGGTCCAGGGCGGCATCCGTTGCATAGGCGTAAAGAGGGCCGGCGCCGATACTCATTGCGAGCATGACTACGATCAGCGACCCCGCCGATGCGTACATTAGCGCGGATGCGCCGCTGCGTTCACGCTCGGTTTCGGTGCGCGAAGTTTGCTGCATGCGTGCGGCCAGTTGCGCGCGATGGGTCGCGGCGCGGATTGCGCGGCGTTCGGCACGCTGCTGGCGGTGGCTACTGGTCTGAGAAATGTCGGTGTCAGTAACGTGGTCGTCGTCGGCGGGTTGCCAGAACGCGAAGTTCCACACCTTGACCAGTGCGTAGAGCGTTAGGAAAGACGTGATCATTCCAGCCGCTAGCAGTGAATACCCCTGCCAGCCGCCCTGCTCAACGGATGCTTGCGCCAGACCGATCTTGCCAATGAACCCGGTGAATGGCGGAATACCAACCAGGTTCAGTCCAGCAATGAAGAACATGATCGAAAGCACCGGGTGGCTCTTCGCCAGGCCGCCCAGAGTTCGAAGTGAGGTGGCGCCTTCGTGCCGCTCGATCAATCCGATAATCAGGAACAGGGTGGTTTGTACCAAAATGTGGTGGGCGGCGTAGAAGATCGCGGCGGAAAGGCCGATCTTCGAAATCAGAGCCAAGCCCCAGATCATGAAACCGATGTGGGACACAAGCGTAAACGACAGCAAACGTCTGATGTCGTCTTGCGCGATCGCACCCAGGATACCGATGATCATCGTCGCTATTCCGACCACGGTTAGCAGGCCTTCCAATCCCTCCCCCGGGAATAGCAGCACCTGCAGGCGAATCAGCGCGTAAATTCCGACCTTCGTAAGCAGGCCCGCAAACACTGCGGTCACCG
This sequence comes from Actinomyces sp., assembly GCA_012837655.1. Lineage (GTDB taxonomy): Bacteria > Actinomycetota > Actinomycetes > Actinomycetales > Actinomycetaceae > Gleimia. The sequence goes on from DUQT01000046.1 coordinate 12,560, forward strand.
GTGCGGGCGCGGTCGGATACGAGTCCGGCAACCACGCCGCGAGCGGGAACACCGCTGCCTTAATCCCAAACGCAACCAGCAAAACCAGTTGGATTACCAGCGCAATGTTTGGATCGATCTCTCGTAGGCGCGTTGACAGCTGCGCCATGTTGACTGTGCCCGCGGCGGCGTAGGTCAGTGCAATACCAATCAGGAACAGCACCGAAGAAACCAGCGACACAATGACGTAAACCGTTCCAGCGCGCGTGCGCCCTCGCGTACCTCCAATAGTGATGAGGACGAAAGACGCCGCCAGCAAGATCTCAAAGCCGACGTACAGGTTGAATAGGTCGCCCGTTAGGAACGAGTTTGAAACTCCCGCAATCAGGATTAGGTAGGTCGGGTGGTAGATAGAAACGGGAACGTCCGCACCTTCGTCCGCCAGGTTCTGCGCGAGCGAATACACCAGCACCGCCAGCGTAACTATCTGGGAAACCACCAGCATCAGGGACGAAAGCCTGTCCGCAACCAGCGTGATTCCAATCGGCGCGGCCCAGGATCCAACGTCCAAAACTATCGGGCCACTGTTCGCACCGATCGCCAAGAAGATGCCCACAACCAGCACAGTTATCAGCGTTACCAGCGAAATTAACTGTTGCATTCGAGGGCGTGATGCGAGCACCAACGCTATACCCGCTGCCAACAGTGGCAACAGTACGGGGACGGGGAGCATCCAGGCCAAACTCATGGCTGATCCTCCTCGTCCTCAACGGACAGCGCGTCGTAGTCGATGCCGGGATCTTCTGCACCCGTGACCTGCTCCGTGAGGCGCTCATCCAGGCGAGCCTTCGCGGCACGTCTGGCTAGACGACGATCTTCAACGTCATCAACGACCTCGTCGTGTCCGGTCAAACTCCACGAGCGGTACGCCAGCGCCATTCCAAACGCGGTTGTCCCCAACCCAATCACGATCGCAGTTAGCATCATCGCCTGTGGAAGCGGATCCGACATGGTTGACGGGTCCGTTCCATCCAGGAGGGCGGGCCTGCCAGCTCCTCCACCAGCGGCAAGGATCAGGACGTTAACCCCGTGGCCCATGAGTGCGAGGCCGATGATGATGCGCGTGAGGGTGCGTTCCATGACCAGGTAGGCGCCCGTGGCTACGAGCACCCCTGCCAGAATGATTACTGCAAGCGATGGGGTTGTCATAGGTTCACCTGCTCCTTCTGGTCAGATTCGTCCTTTTGGGCGGCGTCACGATCGCGGTCGATCTGCGCTCCAAGCGCGGTCACCAGGTCAAGGACAACGGCAACCACGAGTATGTACACGCCAACGTCCACGATCAGCGCGGTTGTGAAGTGCAGGTCACCCAGGATGCCAAGGTTCCAGTGAATCTCCGTGGACTGCAAAACCGTGTTTCCAAATGCGAGCGGTAGCGCTGCACCCGTAGCGGCGATGAAAAGTCCCACCCCGAGTAGGCGGCCCGGACTGATCGGCAGGGATTCGCCGAGCTCGTAGCGCCCTCCTGCCATATATCGCAGCACAAACGCAATACCGGCCAAAACGCCGCCGGCAAAACCGCCACCCGGATTGTTGTGGCCAATGAGTAGTAGCCAAATGGACGCGATAATCATGGTTGGGAACAGCAGGCGCGTCCCGATTTCAAGCATTAGGGAACGCGAACGCGCCGATACCTTTGAGATCGCGGGGAGCCACACGCCTGGTTTGGCGGGTTTATCGCGGGTGACGCCGATGTTTCTGCGGTTCAGGTAAATCAGGGAGGCCACGCCGGTTGCGGTGACCAGTAGGACGGAAAGCTCGCCGACTGTATCCCAGGCACGCACGTCAACCAGGATCACGTTTACGACGTTCTCGCCGGCGCCGAACGAGAATGCTTCCGCGGGGATCAGGCGCGAGACGGGCTGCGCGACGCGAGCCTGGGTGGCCAGAATTCCAGCACCGGAGACGACTACGCCAATCATGATCGCGAGCCCCATGCGTGCCCAGCGTGAAGCAACCAGTGGGCGCACCGAGAAGTGGCGCGGTAGCGAACGCAGTACCAGCACAAAGACGACCAGGGACACGACCTCAACTAGCATCTGCGTTAGCGCAAGGTCTGGCGCGCCGTACGACATGTACAGCAGGGCAATCGCGGATCCAACCACTCCGAGCGCTAGGACCGCCTTGATGCGGCTCTTCGCCTGAATGGTCGCCAGGGCGGCACCGATCGCCAGTGCGACGATTCCGACCTGCGCCAGCGAGTCCCACAGGCGCAAACGCATTTCAGCGTGCTCCACCTGGAACAGCGCGTACGCAACCACACCGGTGAAAACCACCAGGATCGTAGTGATATCCCACGGCAGAGAACCGCGCTGGAACATCGCCGTCACCCGCGACGCGACCACTTCAAGTTGAAGCACGATCATGCGGTAGATGTCGATCGCGTGCAGACGCTTGGGCTCCAAGTGTCGCTGGATTCGCGCAACCGTGGGACGCTTGTAAGCCATCCCAACACC
>DUQT01000047.1 GCA_012837655.1 Actinomyces sp.
CTCACCGCGCCCGACGGGGGAGAAGCCGGACTAGCGCCCTATGGGATTACCCCGCAACCGTGAGAGATTTAACAACGATGGTCCTTTATCTTATAGGCACAATCGTTTAGAGTTGATAGCTGGGTCTTTATCTGCAATTGCAATTTGCAAACAGTTCTGACTCCGCCCTCGTGAATCACGAGGGTATCAAACAAACTGTAGGGGAACGACGGAGTATATGGCCAAAAAAGATGGCGTAATTGAAACGGAAGGCACAGTCGTTGAGGCACTGCCCAACGCAATGTTTCGAGTTGAGCTCAGCAACGGGCATCTAGTTCTAGCGCACATTTCAGGAAAGATGCGCCAGCACTACATTCGTATCCTTCCTGAAGACCGCGTCGTCGTTGAGCTAAGCCCGTACGATTTGTCGCGCGGACGCATCGTTTACCGCTACAAGTGAACCGACACTAAGCCGATTTTGGCGGAGGTAGAACCATGAAGGTACAGCCGAGTGTCAAGAAGATCTGTGACAACTGCAAGGTGATTCGTCGCCACGGCAAAGTCATGGTCATCTGTGACAATCCGCGACACAAGCAGCGTCAGGGCCGCTAAGCCTGACCTACTTTAAAAATAAATAAGCACTACATCAGCCACTTTTGAAATGTGCGAGGGCGAGGCTTGCAAAGGTCTCAATGCCGGTGCAGGTAGAAGTGGGACCCTCGGTTAAGGAGGCCGGGGCTGGAGCAACGTAAGTCCAGATGATGTGGTGACCACCTCCTTCTCACTTATGGAGTGAAAACATGGCACGTATTGCCGGCGTAGACATCCCCCGCGAAAAGCGGTTGGAAGTTGCGCTTACTTACATTTACGGCGTCGGCCGCACTCGCGCCCAGGAGTCACTGGCCGCGACCGGTGTTTCACCGGACACGCGCGTGAAGGACGCCTCTGAAGAAGATCTCGTGAAGCTCCGCGAATACATCGAGGGTAACTACAAGGTGGAAGGTGACCTGCGCCGTGAGGTTCAGGCTGATATCCGCCGCAAAATTGAGATTGGTTCCTACCAGGGACTGCGCCACCGTCGTGGCCTTCCGGTCCGTGGTCAGCGCACTAAGACCAACGCTCGTACCCGCAAGGGCCCGAAGCGCACAGTTGCCGGTAAGAAGTCGGCATAACCCCGTTCGGGTATACCACCAAATCGCAGGAGAATAAATTATGGCTGCTACTAAGTCACGTTCACATGCGGCCCGTTCGGGACGGCGCAAGAATCGCCAGAACGTTCCCCACGGCCACGCATACATCAAATCGACGTTTAACAACACGATCGTGTCCATCACGGACCCGAATGGTGCTGTCCTGTCCTGGGCTTCTTCCGGTCAGGTCGGCTTTAAAGGTTCACGTAAGTCCACCCCGTTCGCCGCACAGCTTGCAGCTGAATCCGCAGCTCGTCGTGCTCAGGAATACGGTGTGAAGAAGGTCGACGTTTTCGTTAAGGGACCCGGCTCTGGCCGTGAGACCGCGATTCGTTCGCTCCAGGCGACTGGCATTGAGGTTGGCTCCATTCAGGACGTCACCCCCCAGCCGCACAACGGTTGCCGCCCACCGAAGCGTCGCCGGGTCTGAGCGTTCGTACGAGACCTTAGAGTCTTCACGTCGAGTCGGAAGAGCCTCCCGGTTCTTACCGACACACACCTGTTCCAGCGCCTGCTGGTAACACCACCCGATGTCATATGGCGGATATCGGGAAGAAAGGATCACAGACGTGCTCATTGCACAGCGACCCACTCTGACAGAAGAGAAGGTTAGCGACTACCGCTCGCGCTTCACCCTGGAGCCCCTTGAGCCTGGTTTTGGCTACACGTTAGGTAACTCCCTACGTCGCACCCTACTGTCCTCGATTCCAGGGGCAGCGGTGACGTCCATTCGTATTGACGGCGTCCAGCACGAGTTTTCAACCGTGCCGGGTGTCAAAGAGGACGTTGCTGAGATCATCCTAAACATTAAGGACATCGTCCTGTCGTCTGAGAATGACGAGCCCGTAGTGATGTACCTGCGCAAGGCTGGCGCCGGTGAAGTCACTGCTGGAGACATCACGCCCCCGGCTGGCGTGGAAATCCACAACCCTGATCTTCACCTCGCAACCCTGTCCGAAAAGGGCAAGGTTGAGATCGAGCTGACGGTTGAGCGTGGCCGCGGATACGTTTCCGCCGCCCAGAATAAGACTGTGGACGCGGAGATTTCCCGCATCCCGGTTGACTCGATCTACAGCCCGGTTCTGCGGGTGACGTACAAGGTTGAAGCTACCCGTGTTGAACAGCGCACTGACTTCGATCGCCTCGTCGTTGACGTGGAGACGAAGCCGGCAATCTCGCCGCGCGATGCTCTTGCCTCCGCAGGTAAGACCCTCGTTGAACTGTTCGGCCTTGCACGTGAGTTGAACACGGAAGCTGAGGGCATCGAGATCGGCCCGTCCGCAACTGAAGAGACCCTCGCGCAGGATCTTGCTCTGCCGATTGAGGACCTTGGTCTGCAGTCGCGTTCTTACAACGCTCTGCGTCGCCGTGGCATCCTCACCGTTGGCGAGCTAGTTGCCCATTCGGAAGCCGATCTGCTTGATATCCGTAACTTCGGAACGAAGTCCATTGAGGAAATCAAGGAGAAGCTGGCGGGACTTGGAATGACCCTCAAGGATGCGGTCATGCCAGGCGCACCGGCTGACCAGCCCGGCTCTGTTAAGTTCAGCGACGAGTAAGACTCGTTTGAAAGTATTTATCTAGGAGACATCATGCCCAAGCCTACGAAGGGCGCTCGTCTGGGAGGAAGCCCCGCCCACGAGAAACTAATGCTGGCAAACCTCGCGCAGGAGCTCTTCCAGCACGGACAGATCACGACCACGGTTGCAAAGGCTCGTCGCGTGCAGCCGCTCGCGGAGAAGCTTATTACGAAGGCTCGCCGCGGCGACCTTCACGCTCGTCGTACCGTTGCGAAGACGATCCCGAACAAGGACATCCTGTACATCCTGTTCGACGAGATCGCACCGTCGATCGACCCGGAGCGCGAAGGTGGCTACACCCGCATCACGAAGATCGGAAACCGCAGGGGAGACAACGCCCCAATGGCGATCATTTCGCTGGTCACCGAGAAGGTTGAGAAGAAGGCTGTCGTAGCCGAGGCAGAGAAGACTGCCGCAATGGCTGCCGCCGCTGAAGACGAGGACGCGGCTGAGTCCGCAGCATCCGCTTCCGCGGAGTCTGCTTCTTCTGCATCCGCTGAGTCCGCTTCTTCCGCATCTGCGGAATCTGCTGCTTCCGCTGAGAAAGCTGAGGAAGAGAAGTAAGTTTCCTTCTCTTAAACTTTGAGCGCGGGAGTTGCCTGTTTAGGTAGCTCCCGCGCTTTTGTACAATCACACTGTGACTGAAAATAGGACCCTGGCAGTGGATTGTGGCGGAGGCGGAATTAAAGCTTCCGTTTTGGATGAGAACGGGACGATGACCGCACCCGCAGTGCGAACAGCGACGCCCTACCCGCTTCCTCCACACCTTTTAGTTGAAACGATTGCAGATTTGGCGGGCCACCTGCCTCCGACGGACCGTGTGACGGTGGGCATGCCCGGCATGATCCGACACGGCATCGTGATTGCCACTCCGCACTACATAACCAAGGATGGTCCGCGGTCAAAGGTCCTGCCGCAACTTGTGGAAGCCTGGGAGCGGTTCGACATGCGCCTGGCTTTAGAAGATCGGTTAGGCATCCCCGCCCTCGTGCTGAATGACGCTGAAGTTGCTGGTGCGGGAGTCATTTCTGGAACTGGTTTGGAAATGATTATCACGCTTGGAACCGGATTGGGGAACGCGGTTTTTGATGCGGGACGGTTGGCTCCGCACACGGAGATTTCGCAGGGGCCGATTAGGTGGGGCCTGACTTACGACGACTACATCGGTGAGCATGAGCGGCTTCGACTAGGTGATGCCCACTGGTCGCGGCGCGCGCGTCGCGTCGTGGCGAGCCTGCGACCGATGTACCTGTGGGACCGGCTCTACATCGGGGGCGGCAACGGCGTGCGCATCACGCCGACGCACCGCGACCACCTCGGAGAAGACGTCGTCATCGTGCCAAACGACGCGGGAATCCGTGGGGGAGTGCGCGCATGGGAGGTCTAGACAGCGGGCCTGCCGGGCAAGCCGCACGCGAAAACGGTGGGGAGGCTTCGCTCGAGAGCACCGGGAAAGCTTCGCTCGAGAATACCGGGGAAGCGGATCGGGAGGCTCCGCGCGGAAACGCCAGTGAAGTAGGCGGGGAAGCGTCAGGCGCAAATCCCATCGAACAAAACATCCGCATCCGGCTTGATATTCGGTATCGCGGGACCAGGTTCCACGGGTGGGCTGTCCAGCCGGGGCACCCAACGATTCAGGGGGCGATCGAGGACGGTCTTGCGTTACTCCTACGCGAACCGGTCCGGCTCACTGTCGCTGGCCGTACCGACGCCGGGGTCCATGCCCGCAATCAGGTTGCACATTTTGATGTGCATCCCGATCGGATTAGGGCGCTTGCACACGACTCCGCCCTCGACAATGGATTGCGCCTACTTCGAAACCGGCTGAATACGCTTTTGGCGCGCACATCGGAAACGCCCGGATCGGACATTGTGATCCTTAGGGCGTCTGCGGTGAGTGCGGATTTTGACGCGCGATTTTCCGCGCTGCGCAGGTATTACGCCTACCGGATTTCTGATTCGATTGACACGCGCGACCCGCAGCTGGCGGACGCGGTGTGGTGGATTAACTATCCGCTCGACGATTCCGCGATGAGTGCCGCCGCGAACCACCTTATCGGCGAGCACGACTTCCTTTCCTTTTGTAAACCCCGCCCGGACGCGACCACTATCCGCACGCTGCAGGCAATCAGCGTTGGGCGTGACGCGAAGGGAATCGTGATTGAACTCAGCGCGGACGCATTTTGTCATTCAATGGTGCGATCCATTGTGGGCGCGTTGGTGGAAGTGGGACGAGGACGCCGCTCGGAACTGTGGATAAAACAGCTGGTGGATAATCCGGGTCGCTCACAGCCGGCACCGGTCGCACCCGCACACGGCCTCACGATGCTGAAAGTGGACTACGCGAGTGAGGACCAGTGGGCGAAGCGCCAGGAGCAGACGAGGCGCAGGCGCGATCAGCAGGCAGATTGAATTGTGAGTAATCCGCCACTAAACAGCGTTAAGGCTTTGACGACTTAGACAGTTGGCGGTTAAGCTGTAAGGCGTTGTGCGTCTCGAGAGCGCGGATCAGAATCTTCCCACTCACTGATCTAACGCCCGGACGCAATGACGCGAGCAATACCTGAACGCGAGCGGATGCTTTATTCAACATCGAATATTTTGGTGTATCCGCCCTTATTAGAAGAAGAAGGCCACGCCCGTGCGCACTTATACTCCTAAACCCGGAGACGACGTCAAGAAGTGGTACGTCATTGACGCCACTGACCTCGTCCTCGGTCGTGTGGCAGCAGCTGCTGCCAAGCTACTTCGTGGGAAGCACAAGCC
>DUQT01000048.1 GCA_012837655.1 Actinomyces sp.
ATCCTTACAAGCAACCTGACAAGCCTTACAACCATTACAAAGACTCTGATCGAAATAAAAACCTAATTTCTCAGCCACAACTCAAAACCTCCTAAGCCTTCTCAACCTCAACCAAAGCCGTATGCTGACCGTTCCCCTTTGAAATCGGGGTCGGGTGCCATGAGGTGAGCACGTTGACTGCGCCTCCGTTGTCTACCCCGTCCTTATCGAACCGGGTCCACGCGCCCTGAGGAAGTGAGATAACTCCGGGTGCGATACGGCTAGTAACTCGTGCTTGGATACGAACTCGACCGCGATCATTGTGGATGAGGACGAGGTCCCCGTTCTCGATTCCACGTGCTTGCGCGTCCAGGGTGTTAATCCAGAGCATCTGCGGATGAGCTTCATTCATCCACGTCAGGTTTCCATACGTTGAGTGCGTACGTTGCTTGTAATGGTGGCCAATACACTGCAACGGGTACTTCTCATTCGTCTTGGCCTCCTCGGCTCCCTCCCACGTGGCGACGTAGGCGGGAATCGGGGTGATGCCATCACCGGGCTGAGGATCTTCAAACTCCCAGGTCTTTGCCATTTCGGCGAGTTCCTCAGAGTAGATTTCAATCTTGCCCGACGGCGTGTCCAGGGGATTCGCTTCCGGGTCTTCGCGGAATTCTTTCAGCGCAACTGTGGTGCCCTCAGGATTCTGGTAGCGGTAGACGCCCATTTCTTGAAGTTCTTCCCACGTTGGGAATTCTGGGTGTTCCTTAACTGTTTCGGCCTGCATCTTGCGTGCAACAGTTTCGAGGTCGTCCTCGAATTCCTTTTCGAAGCCCAGTCGCTTTCCGATCTCGCGAACCATTTCAAATGCGGGCATCGAGTCGTAAAGCGGCTCAATCGCCTTGTCCACAATGATCAGGTACGCCATGTCACCCGTGTACTCGGACGGAACCAGGTCGTAGCGTTCAGCTGTCGTGGTGTCCGGCAGAACTAGGTCAGCCAGTTCCGCGGAACGTGTCATCTGGTTGTCAACAGAAACAATGAATTCACACTTGGATTCATCTTGGAGCAGTTCGCGGGTACGGTTAATATCCGCGTGCTGCGAACCCGGCATGTTTGTTGCGTAGTTGAGCAGGAACTTGATGCCAGTATCGAGCTTCTCTACGCCGCGCACACCATCCCTGGTTGCTGTCATCTCTTCACCGTGATCGATGGCGTCAGTCCAGCCGAAGCAAGAGATCGCAGCCTTGCACGGGTTCTCGCCGTTATCGAACCACTTAGTGATTGGCCAGTAGTAGCCCTCACGGCCACCAGTTCCGCCGCCAGGAATGCCGACGTTACCCGTCACGCATGCAAGCAGGTAAATCGATGTTGCCTGGTTTTCACCGTTAGCGTGACGCTGCGGACCCCAACCCTGCGAAATGTTGCAAGCCTTGGCTCCTGCAATGTCACGAGCAAGCTGACGAATCGTATTAGCGGGAATGCCAGTAATCTTTGCAGCCCACTCCGGAGTCTTCTCAACTCCGTCCTCGCCCTTTCCTTCAATGTAGGAACGGTAAGACGCATTCTTCGGAGCGCCTTCAGGCATGTGGTCCTCATCGAAACCGATCGTGTACTTATCAAGGAATGCCTGGTCATGCAGGTTTTCTTCCAGCATTGTGTGGATCATGCCTGCAACGAGGGCGGCATCGGTGCCGGGACGAATCGGAACCCACTGGTCAGCCAGTAGCTGCGCGGAGTCCGAATAACGCGGATCAATAACGATGATCTTGCACTTGCCGTGGTTCTTCGCCCACAGCGACGTGAACGCGAGGCCACCACCGGACATGCGGGTCTCCTGAGGGTTATTACCCCAAAGAACCAGGAGGTCGGAGTTTAGTGCCGCATCTTCAAACGAGTTCGAAATCTGTTCATCGGACGTGCCGTAGAAGAAGCGGGTAATAGTTCCGATCTGCGCGTAGGAGTAGTTACCGTAGTAGCCGAGGTAACCACCCATCAGGTTGAACAGTTTCTGCCAGCCAGCGGAGTTAGCGATGTGCGCGTTCCAGGCACCGGAACCGTAGTTGCGGTACACGGCCTGCGGACCATACGTGTCGTAGGTGTACTTGAGCTTTTCGGCAACAAGATCGAATGCTTCGTCCCAGGAAATCTCTTCCCACTCGCCTTCGCCGCGCTTGGTTCCTTCCTTACGCTTAAGCGGAGACTTGATGCGGTCAGGATTGTGGATGCGCTGGCGCATGGAACGTCCTCGTACACATGCGCGAATCTGGCGGGTAAACAATCCATCATCGCCGGTATTATCAGGCAGAACGCGGACAACCTGACCGTCCTTAACCTGCAGACGAAGCGGACACCTAGATCCGCAGTTAATCACGCAGGCGTTCCAAACCGTCTTTTCAGCTTCGGGATGTCCTTCGGCTGCTACCGCTTGATTCGCGGCGCCGATACCGGGCTTACCTGAGAAAAATGCTGGCGAAGCGACTAGCGCGGTAGTGCCTCCCGCAACCGCGCTCCACTTCAAAAATGAGCGCCTCGACGGCCCCGTAGGGGCATCCACACGCTCATCTATTCGATCTACAGCCATAGCTGAGCCTCCTCATGTAACTTGATTCACTTTCGAAAGTATCAACCAGGCTGTGAAAGATGAGAAACGCCGGCAATATCAACGAAAAGTCGAGGTCAGCGAAGGCGGATTACGAAACAGAGAATATTTATAATTGCGTCTTATTTCTTAAATCAAGATGGAAGCCTTTATAGGTGTGGTTTGTGTGTTGCAAGTGGGTTGGGGTGGGGGTCGTGTGGGTGTGGTTGTGGGGGCGGTGTTGGCCGCCCCCACTGGTTGTTTTGGTGTTTGTTTGGGTTAGATTCCGATTCGGTTCATGGCTCCGTAGAAGAGGAAGCGGGCGATGATTTCTGAGGCGGTGAC
>DUQT01000049.1 GCA_012837655.1 Actinomyces sp.
CAATTCCTTCGTTATCGCTTCTCTTAGTACTTCATCAGTTAAGAATTGGTCGGATGCTAACAAAACTCTCACAGGTTTCACTCCCCAGAACTGATCTTTCGTAGTTCACGCATCGACTTCCAAACGGGCCGAATAGCCTTACGAGTTTGGAGGAATACGTCGTAAGTGTTGCGATAGATTTCAACGTTGTCGGGATTAGGTTCGAAGCGTTCCATGGTTGCTCCAAGTGCTTCGGATGCTTCCTGAACACTGTCGAAACGTCCGGCTGACACTAGTGCCAATACCGCGGCTCCCCTAGCACCGGCCTCCGGGGCGTCCTGCCTAACCACGGTTTGACCGGTTGCATCAGCCAAAATCTCACACAGAAGGTCTGACCTGAATCCGCCGCCTGACACGACCAGGTCGCCATCTATTTCCAAAGTCTTTACACATTCAACGAGGGAGAATGCTACGCCTTCGTACACTGACCGCAGGATGTCGGATCTCTCTGAGGTTAGGGACATGCCTGCCCAGGATGCGGATGCATTCGTGTCTAGGAACGGTGCGCGTTCCCCACCGGGTGAAGCATACGGCAGATAGACAACACCACTCGAACCAGGCTTGGATTCACGCGCTACCTGCTCAATGTCATCCCAGCTGCTGGTTTCAAGCCCGAGCGTTTCCCGTATCCAATCAAGATTTGGTGTTCCGGTCATTGGCGCCATGAATTCCAGGACCTGCGTTCCGTTCCCGGTAGCCAAAACCATGGATAGTTCAGAGTGCCGTTCAGCTACTGATGGAAGTAGGGTTCCAACAAATCCCGTAGTCCCCAGAATGAGCCATGAGTCGCCATCTTGGATTGCCCCCAGGCCCATGCCAGTTACTGCAACATCAATCATGCCAATACCGACCGGAGTACCTTCAGGAACACCTGTTTTTTCAGAAGCTTCCGCTGTAACACCGGCTGCTTTATCAGCTGAGTGGCGAATCTCTGGCAGCAAGTTCAAGAACCTCGATAGACCGAGTTCCTCCGCCAGCTCCTTACTAAATCCAGAGGCATCTCGAACATCTAAGAAGGACCTGGAAGCTTCGGTGTAATCAGTGAGACGCTCCCCCGTCAGCTTGAACCTAATCCAATCTTTACAGTTCAAGTGAGTCTGAGCCTTTGCGACTACTTCTGGTTCGGTCTCTGCTAGTTCCTCAATCAAGACAGGGAACAATCCGCCAAAAATGGTTGTTCCCGTAACTTCCAATACCTTTTTTGCACGCCCATCAGCATTCCAATCATTCACACGTTCGGATGCTCTTCCGTCTAGCCAGTTTGCAGCTGGACGCGCTGGATTTCCCTCGGCATCGACTAGCCACACGCCGTCACCTTGCCCAGTTAATCCAACGCCAAGGATCTTTGCGCCCTGAAGCTCACCCGTGACCTCACGTAGACAACTCGCTACCGCCTCCCATATCTGATCCATGTCCTGTTCGGCTTCACCAGACTTGCCATACTTTACAGGGACTGACTCGTGATGGGTTGCGACGATCTCTCCATCGAGATCAAATGCGACTGCTTTGACAGCTGTAGTCCCACCGTCAACACCAATGATTACTTCTGTCATGAGAAGCTCCTTTGCTGAACCGCATCTTCGCGTGTTCGTTGTTAATCATGACTATCTCTGTGTTAAGTCTAGAGAAGAACACTCTTTTTATCAATGAATATGCAAAAGGTGAGCTACTTTCCCAATCTTCATGCGAAAACTTCTTATCGATGTCACAATATGTGATACGTACCAAAGACCACGGGAGGAACAATGGATACACCTGCGACTTCGGGCCCCCATCCAACTTCTACTCCTACCGAACGTCGCGGAACTATTATTGACACCCTCTTCAAACAGCGGACTGCGAGTATCGAAGAAATCGCAGATAAGTTGCAGGTTTCCCCCGCAACGATTTATCGAGACGTTCAGACTCTGGTTGAGGCCGGGATAGTCGAGCGAAAAAAGGGCTACTTGCGAGCTCTAATTCGGTCGACCGCAGAGCTACCTCCTCGCGTGCGAAGGAGCCGTCATCAGGAGGAAAAGAAGCGTCTGGCACAAGCAGCTTCTGAACTCATTTCATCGGGAGACGTAATAATTCTCGATGATTCCTCGACTGTTATTCCTCTAATCCCACTTTTGGAGGATTACCAGTCACTAACAGTCATCACAAATTCTCTAGTTGTTGCCCGAGAGATAACCAACTCAAACCAGCATGAACTCGTGCTAATAGGCGGTAGGTACAGAAAGTGGGCGGATGCTTTCTACGGTTCGCTCTCCACTCGCATGGTTGAAGAGTTGCGCGCTGATCTTTGCATCATGTCTGACGCCGCCGCGTGGGGCGGCGCAACGTACAACCCGACTGATTACGTGATTGACATGAAACGCACAATGCTGACCAATTCCGCTGAACGAATCCTGCTACTGGATCACTCCAAGCTCGAACGCAGAGCTTGGCAGAAAACTACATCTCTCTCTACCTTCACCCACGTTTTTGCAACCGCTGAATGCACAAGTGAGGACATCGCCGCCCTCAGAAGTCATTCAAGAAAACTAACCATCGTGTAGACACGCGAAGCCATAAACCCGAAAATCAAAGGAGATTTTCCATGTCTGATCTAGTCATTGGTATTGATATTGGAACCGGATCTACAAAGGGCGTCCTGTGCGACACCTCCGGTAATCTGATTCATTCTGAAGTAATGCGCCATGAAACGTCTTTCCCACGACCAGGGTGGGCAGAACACGATCCAGACGAAGTTTGGTGGACAGACGTAATCTCCATCATGAAGTCCCTAGCAATGCGCGCAAAGGGAGATGTAGCTGGCGTTTGTATTTCTGGAATCGGACCTGTTTTCTTAGCAGCCGACGAACGAGGCGTCCCACTACGCCCCGCAATTCTGTACGGCGTCGACACCCGATCAGCTCAAGAAATTGATGATCTTACCGAGCGGTACGGTGAAGACAAGGTACTAGAGGTCTGCGGAAACGGAATGACCTCACAGTCGGTTGGACCAAAAATCGAGTGGGTAAAACGTAACGAACCCGAAGTATGGGCGAAGACTCGACGTTTCCTGATGGCACACACGTACTGCGTATTCCACCTAACGGGCGAATACGTCCTCGACCATCTATCTGCGTCGATGTGTGAACCGCTGTACTCACCGTTTACGAACGACTGGGTTGATGAGTGGCGCAAGGACATCTGCGGGGATCTACCCATGCCTCGTCTGATGTGGTCGAACGAGGTTGCCGGCTACCTAACCGACAACGCCGCCCGTATTACCGGATTGCGCCCCGGGACACCGGTCGCGGTTGGCTCTACAGACGCATTCGTTGAGGCCCTTTCAGTCGGAGTTCGCAAGCCTGGTCAAGTCATGATCATGTACGGCTCCACGATGGTGGGCGTCCAGATTTCGGAAAAGGCGCTGGTAGGACCATCTCTATGGTCAAATGCTGGCCTTCTCGAAGGAACTGCGAACCTCTCTGGCGGAACGTCCACAACAGGCTCGCTCACAACTTGGGTTTCAGAGCTCACAGGTATGGGTTATGACGAGCTCACCGAACTTGCACGCCAGTCAACTCCTGGCTCTAACGGGTTGATCATGCTCCCATACTTCTCCGGCGAGCGAACCCCAATCGCAGATCCAAAGGCAAGAGGTTTGCTTGCAGGCCTGAACCTAACCCACAAGCAGGGGGACATTTACAGGTCGGCTCTAGAGGCCACCGGATTCGGTTCACGCCATCTTTTGGAAACCATGCAGAACTGCGGAGGTAGTCCGGAAGAGTACTGGGCAGTTGGCGGTGGCACTACAACCGACCTGTGGCCACAGGTAATGTCTGACATTATCGGCATTACCCAAAAGATCCCGAAGGTCACCATTGGCGCCTCATATGGTGATGCCTTGCTTGCTGCCATGGCTGCTGGCGCTGTTGATGCCGACACAACGTGGAACACAGCGGAACGCGAAATCACACCAAATCCTGATAACCGTGAACTCTACGATGAGATGTTCCAGATCTACCTAGATCTCTACCCGGCAACAGCGGACATGAGCCATCGATTGACAGATATTCAAGCCCGACTCAAGTGATCGCAAAGCCAAGGACCTTGCTATGACTGATACGAGTAGCTCAAAGTTCTCAATACCTGACCTTGCTTACGGAACCTGGAAATTAGACGATCAATCAGCGGCTAAATGTGTAGCTCAAGCAATCGCAGATGGCTACAGAATGGTCGACACGGCGCAGCGATACCACAACGAATACGGCGTGGGAATCGGTGTGAAGAACTCTGGTTTGGAGAGAGAAGATATTCTTGTAACTTCGAAACTCCGTGGTGGAGACCAGGGCCGTGAGCAAAGCCGAAGAGCATTCTTCGCATCGTTGCGAAACTTGGGAAGCGACTACATCGATGTCTACTACGTCCATTGGCCGCTTCCCCGGCTGGACCTGTACCTGGAGTCGTTCGAGTCTATGCTCGAGCTGCGAGAAGAGGGGTTCATCCGTCAAGTTGGAGTTTGCAACTTCGAGATTCCTCACCTGCAGCGGATTATTTCGGAGTTCGACGAAGCTCCAGCTGTGAATCAGTTCGAACTACATCCGGGTTTTCCACAAACAGAACTGGTTGAGTTCTGTAAGAACAACGCAATCGAAGTGCAGGGTTGGGGCGTTATTGGACGAGGCCGTGGCTTACTGGAAGATCCGACAGTTACCGCGCTTGCCGAGCAACATGCCCTAACTCCCGCACAGTTATGTATCGCATGGGCTAATTCCCACGGTGCAAGTGCTGTTGCCAAATCCGGTAACCGATCTCGCTGGCAGGAGAATCTGCTTGCCGCCGGAAAAGAACTGGATTCCGAAACTGTTTCGCAGCTTGACGTTATCGACTTTCCCCGCATGGGCAAAGATCCAAACGTTGATGAGGAGTTTTGAAGCCTAGGTTCAATTCTTAAGGAGAAACAATGTCTGGAATTAACATCCGACTATCGAAAATTTTTAATGCAGAATCTAACCGTTCATTCATCGTCGCCTTTGACCATGGTCAATCTCTACCAATTCCAGCGGGTCTGGGGAACCCAGTTTCGCTGCTCGCCAGAATCGCAGAGGGCAAACCTGAAGGCATCCTCCTAAATAGGGGCATGCTCGAGCAAGGGGCTGAAATCTTCAGCAAACCCGGAGCTCCAGAACCAATAGTCCGAGCCGATTGGACTACGCTTGATCCCCGAATGAAGGAGGAAACTGGCGAAGCCTATCGAGTCCTAGTATCTCCGGAGAGGGCATTGTCCCTCGGCGCCACTGCAACGTGCACATACCTCATTGGTCGCCCAAAGAATAATGAGATGTTCCCATACAACGTGGAGCAGGTAGCAAACTACATAGGACGTGCTCACGAGGTAGGACTCCCAGTTATCGTCGAGGCCACTTTGTGGGGCCTTCGGAATGAAAACCAGAAAGACCCAGAGTTACTGCGGCAGATGTGTCGTATCGCTGCTGAAATTGGCGCTGATGCCATTAAGACAGAGTATGTGGGAGACATTGAAGCGCAGAGAAATATCATCGACGAGGTCGGGAACATACCTGTTTTAACTCTCGGTGGTAAAGCAGACTCTCGAGACGCTGTCCGCACGGCAGCTGCTGAGGCTATTGAATCGGGTGCGCGTGGACTCATCTTCGGTCGCAATGTTTGGCAAACGGACGACATGGCCGGCGTAATGCGAGATCTCAACGAGATCGTCCATGAGGTGTAGCGAGCAATGAGAGCAGCAGTATTTGCCGGACCGGGTGAGTTGGTGTTGGAAGAGGTTCCAACCCCTTCAGCTGGTCCTGGTGAGATAGTTCTCCGTGTTGGTGCCAACACAGTTTGCGGCACTGATGGCCGAATTCTACGGGGAGAAAAGACAGCAGGGATAGACAAAGGAGTCGTTCTAGGTCACGAGATCGCCGGTTACGTAACTGAAGTTGGCGAGGGCGTAGATGGGTTCGCCGAAGGGGACTTGGTTGGGGTACTTCCGACGGTCCCCTGCCTGAAGTGTTACTACTGTCGACATGGGCAGGAACACCTGTGCATCGACTCGGATATCTTCGGATATAGCTTCGACGGTGGTCTTGCTGACTACATCAAGATTCCGCGCGCCGCGATGGAACGCGGAGGTGTCTACAAAGTAGAAGCAGACCTGGAACCCGTTGAAGTTGCCCTTGCAGAACCACTCGGCTGCGTTATCAACGGCGCCTCCAACTATCGGCCCGGTCTGGGAGACACGGTGGTGATCATGGGCGCAGGTCCTATTGGGTTGCTCCACACGCAACTAAACAAGCATCTGGGAGCAAGCCGAATAATCGTGTCTGATCCAAATCAGAAGCGCTGTGAACTTGCGTTAGAACTTGGCGCAACACACGCTGTTAATCCATTAGAAGTAGATCTCCGCGATTTCGTAATGGGCTTAACCGAGGGGCGTGGCGCAGACGTGATCGTAATCTGTATCGGACGTCCAGAACTTCTTCAGGACACTTTCAAAATTGCTCGAAAAGGAGCCCATATCAATGCGTTTGCTGGGTTCCAGAAGGGAGTCTTGGCACAGGTCGATCCGAACCTTTTGCACTATGGAGAGTTCACGGTTACAGGTGCTTCCAATGCTGGCCGCTCCCATCATGCTATGGCTCTCAAGCTCATTTCTGAAGGTGCAATTAACGTCAAGAAGCTGCACACGCACACTTTCCCACTGAGCAAGGTGCGAGATGGAATCGAGTTTGCATGTTCAGGTGAAGGGGTGAAAGTGGCAATAGTGCCTGACAGTGAATACAAAGACTAAATCATTGCTTCTGTGTTGACAACGCGGGGCCCTGGTCGGATTCTTTTCGACCAGGGGCCCCGGTTGTTGCCTTCGTTGATGCGTTTTCTTCTGGATGCTACAGCCTTCTCCGAATCAACTTCCTAAAGGTTCAGATTCAGACCTGTCTAGCTCGTCAGAGGTCGCCAAGCTCTCTTGCCACTTCGTGGATGTTTCCGAAGATTTCCTCAAGGGCGGGGTAAATCTTGCGGTGGACTTCCATCCACTTGCGGTAGCGCGCATGAGCTTCAGGGTTTGGCTTTGTTCTTTCGTCGCTTAGATGCGCCAACGCGTGTGATGCTTCATTCACCGAATCGAAGCGTCCGATCGCATACATTGCTAGGACGGCAACGCCCTGGGCGGAAACTTCATCAATCGTCGACGTCACCATTTCCACGCCTGTGATGTCGCACAGAATCTGGCGCCACACCCTGGACCTCGAGCCTCCTCCGACTGCGCGGAGTTCGGTGATGTCTGTGCCCGCGCCGACGGCCATGCCCTCCAAGTTTAGTGCGAGTTCAAAGCCCATCCCTTCCAAGAGTGACCGGTAGGTGTGGGCCTTCGTGTGGCCGGACCCGAATCCAACAACAGCGCCGCGAGCGAACGGATTCCAATACGGTGACTGCACAGCATTCCAGTATGGAAGCGTCAACAGGCCTTCCGAACCGGGCTCAATCTTTTCGACTTCCGCATCCAGTTCCAGGTCGGGCCTACCGCCCTCTTCTGGATTGTGGAAGTTCTGGCGGAACCAGTTCCCCAGGACTGAACCGGAGTTCTGCACCGACTCCAGGACATACCAGTCTGGGATTCCAGCCACCAGGGTTCGATACTGCCTGCCAAACCTGTACTTGTCAGCATGGATTCCAGAAACGATTGACGTCCCAACATTTAGGTAGGCCACTCCCGGCTCGGTCGCCGCGGTTCCAAGTCCAGCCGCCTGTCCGTCGCCCAGGCCGGCTACTACCTGCACCTCATCCAACCCGAACTCTTCAGCCAGGTCCGCCCTCATAGGCGCAATAATCGAACCGGGCTTGGCAAGTTCAGGAAGCTGATCGCGACGCAAACCCGCAATTTCAAGGAGTTCATCAGACCAGGTTTGCTTCGCGATTTCGAAAAGGTTCAACGTATCTGCCGACCCTGTCGACGACACCCACCTGCCGGTCAACTTGTACGTCAAGTAGGCGTGCACGTCCACCAGGTACTTGGCCTTCTGGAGGGTTTCCGGCTCGTTTTCTTTCAACCACGCGATCTTGTAAAGAGCCGGGGTCGTATCAGCTGGTTTGCCGGACAGTTCGTGAATGTGGTCAGAGCCGTACTTGACGATCTGCTCGCCAGCCCTGGAATCAAGCCACAAAATAGCGGGGCGGATAGCGTTGCCGTCCTCATCCACGCACGCGAAAGATTCTCGCTGATGCGAAATGGACAGCGCCTTAATCCGCTTCTTGTCGTCACGTGAAAGTGGCGCCACCGCGTCCCTAATAGCGGTGTGCGTTGACTCCCACCACTGTGCAGGGTCGTGCTCGTAGCGGTGCATTCCCGGAGTTAAAAGATCGATCGGAGCGCGCCCCTCCGACACTGTGTCACCCGTATCTGTCACCACGACCGCCTTCGTCGCAGACGTCGACGAATCAAGGGCGAGTACCAGCGGGCTATCAAATTTCGCCATTGAAATCAGCCTCTTCCTTCTAGGACAAAGTTACGCTTGCCTCCATCCTAGAAGGGAGATCGACTCCGCGGTTGAAAGCGGTATTTTTGGGTCCGTGTCTTGAATGACCCGAACGCCTCGCTACTGGACTGGCGTAACTCCCCCGTCCAGGCGAATCGCGGTGCCCGTGATGTAGCCGGCCTTCTTTGAAGCTAGGAAAGCGACCGCGGCACCCAGTTCAGCCGGGTCTCCAAGGCGCTTCACAGGAATGTTTTCCTCAAAGCGCTTGCGAATATCGGCGGGTTCCACACCCTCGCGCGTTGCAGCGTCCTCATCAAGCTGGTCGATTCTCGGCGTCAAAATCCTACCCGGATGCACCATGTTTACCGTCACGCCGTCGCGTCCAACTTCCAAAGACAGCGCCTTCAAATACCCCGCCAAACCCTGGCGTCCAATCGTTGACAGAACTAGCTGCTCCGAAGGCGTAATCACAGCCGTAGATCCAATAGCGACGATCCGGCCCCAACCCCGCTCACGCATCCCCGGCAACACGCGGTTCACCATCGAAACGTGCGGTTCAATCAGTCGTGCGCTTGCCTGTGCAACGTCCTCGCTTGTAATTGTCGAGGGCGATCCTGGTTTCGGTCCGGGCCCGTTCAACACCAGGATGTCAATCGGTCCAAGTTCACGCTCGCATAGGCTGATCGCTTGTTCAATCGAGGCTGCGTCCTCCACATCGAGCTGTGTTGAGACCGCGGTGCCGCCAGCCTCACGGATCTGAGCGACGACGTCGGCCAGGGCCTGTTCTCTTCGACCAGTTACGCAAACCTGAACGCCTTCAGCCGCTAGAGCCAGAGCGCTAGCGCGGCCAAGACCTGAAGTTGACGCCGCTACAAACGCGACCTTTCCGGCAATGCCAAGATCCATTTCTACTCCTCACTGTTTTGAGGCCAGCCTAGCGATCAAACCCTTGCAGCGCTAGGGAAAGGAGTTGCCCTGGGCCCGGTTTAGTTTGGTTTACCTTAATGGATATGCGGCTCCAGGTTCCATAGGGTGGAAATGTTGGCAGGAGGGCAGTCTCATGGTTCAAAAGGTGAAACACGAAAAATCGAACTCTAACAAGTTTATTGGCGCGCACGGTCTACAAAATATTGGCGACCAGATCATCGCAGCCAAGACGGTTCTGCCTTGGATCCTGCAAGCCGGCGGAGCACCCGGATTCATCATCGCGATGCTCGTTCCCGTACGCGAATCCCTCTCGATGCTCCCTCAAGCCGCTCTGACCCCGTGGGTGACCGCGCACAAACAGCGCAAGGGCATTTGGGTAACCGGAGCGATCGGGCAAGGAATCGCCGCCCTCGCAATGGCAGTTTCGGCCATGTTACTAGAAGGCACTGCGCTGGGAATCAGCATCCTGCTTCTGCTCGCCATTTTTGCAACGTTTAGGTCCCTAAGCTCGATCGCGTCCAAGGACGTTCAAGGACGCATCGTGCGCAAGGGCAAGCGCGGACTGATCACGGGTAAGTCAGCGGCGCTTGGCGGACTGATCTCGCTAGTCATTGGTGTTTCCATCTCAACGTGGGAAAAACTACAGCAACCCCAGGTGCTCATTATCTTGATGTTCGCCGCTGGAATCATGTGGTTCCTGGGCGCCCTCGTATTTCGATCAATCGACGAACCTGTTGATCCTGAAGCCGACGGTGGCGGCCTAAACAAAGCCTGGTGGAAAGACACGTGGGACCTGTTCACCGAGAACCGCGCCTTTAGAAACTTCGTCATCGTGCGTTCACTGATGCTGGTTTCCGCGCTTTCCACCGCTTTCATGGTCACGCTTTCACAGGAGGTTGGCAGTGACATCACAGGCCTTGGCCTGTTCCTGGTCGCGTCCGGCCTTTCCGCCCTGATCGGAGGGCGTTTCTCTGGAAAACTTGCGGACAAGTCTTCCAAGAACGCGATGTCGATTGGTGCCGCGGTGTCCTCAGCGATCATCCTGGTGACACTCGTGGCAGTTCACTTGGGCCCCGATGAGGTCGCGCCCTGGATCCTGCCGACCGCGTTCTTCGCACTAAACCTGGCGCACATCACGATTCGCGTGGCCCGCAAAACCTACATCGTTGACATGGCTGAATCTGACGTTCGTACCAGGTACGTCGGCGCGGCGAACACCCTGATGGGCGTGATCTTGCTGATCGTCGGTCTGATCTCCGGTGTGATCGCAATGTGGGGCGCTTCGGCTGCACTCATATTCCTTGCAGCGGTAGGCCTGGTCGGCGTGTTCGCCGCGTCGCGCCTGCCCGAGGTTTCAAAGCGAGCGTAAATCCCTCCTGCCCGAGGCCTCACAGCACGAAAGTCCCGTTTGTCGAGATCTCAAAGCGCGCATGAATCCCGTTTGTCGAGATCTCAAAGCGCGTGCAAGTGAGCCCTAGCTGAACGCTCGTTCCAAGTTGTTGTTCGGCCCAGCGGCAAGCACGGTCTGCCCAGCAATAAGTTTGGTTGCAGGCGAAACCTGGTCCCAAGTCCCGTCCTCGTTCTTAATTCCGACCAGTGATACCCCGTATTCGGATCGAAAACGGGTATCGCGCACAAGTTTGCCGCTGACTCTTTCCGGCACGGTTGCGATTGCGAGGGCGAAGCCGTTGCCCAGGTCGAAGAAATCCGACAGCCTGCTTGTAATCAAGTGAGCTGCGCGCTGGCCCATGTTCTTTTCGGGTTCAAACACGTGTTTGATGCCAAGTTGCCTGAAAATCTCAGCCTGCTGTTCAGATGCGGCCTTCGCCCAGATTTCCGGACCGTCAAGTTTTATGAGGGCGGAGGCCACCAGGATAGACGCTGCCAGGTTGTCTCCTATCGCTACGACTGCGGTTTGGAAATCCTGCACTCCGAGTTGTTGCAGTGCCTCAATATTTGAAGCGTCCGCGCGCACAACCTGAGTGAAGCGCCCCTTCATCGCCTGCACGACGTCGGCAGAAATGTCGATGCCCAGCACCTGCACGCCGGATGCGACGAGTTCTTCGCCCATTGCGGTACCAAATCGCCCCAGCCCAATGATGGCGACGTCTCCTGCGTCGCTTCCGTGGATTCGTGGAAGAAATGGAAAACTACCCAATGATTGGCCTTTCCTTGGGAAGCTCGTAGAGCTTCGTATCCGGTCGGACTGTGAGCACGGTAGCAACCGTTACGGGGCCCACTCGTCCAAAAAACATGAGTAAACAAATAAGTAGTTGCACCATCACGGGCAATTCCGGCGTGATTCCAGTTGTCAGGCCGACGGTACTTAGCGCCGAAATGACTTCAAACAGGACGGGTTCCATCGACCAGGACGTCGTCAGCAACATCAGCGCAGTGGCAAAAATGACGACGCTAAACGAAATCATCAGCACCGTAATCGCAGTGCGGTGCGTGGATCGCCCGATTCGCAGTCCGAATAGCTGGACTGCCTGCCCCGCGCGTAGTTCTGTTAGAACCATGAATACGAGGACGAGCATGGTCGTCACTTTTACTCCGCCTGCGGTACCTGCTGGGCCCGCGCCGATGAACATCAGGATGTCGGTGACCAGCCAGGTGACATCGCTTTGCGACGCGATATCCATGGAGTTAAAGCCCGCTGTTCGCGGCGATATTGAAGAAAACAGGGTGATCAGCAGTTTTTCTGCGGCGGAATAGTCACCGGTTTGAGAAAGGTTTTCCCACTCCAACAGGCTTATCAGCAGCCACCCAATCAGGATCAGTCCCAGGGTTCCTGTGAACACCAGGCGGGCGTTCAGTGACCAGACCCAGGGCTTTCGACTCCTGGTCTTGAATGCGTGGACTACTTCTGACAGAACGGGGAATCCCAGTCCGCCAAGCACGATCAGGATTGAGATCGGCAAAATGATGAACGGATCCGTTGCAAACGGCATCAGGCTGTCGGTCTCAAGTGAGAATCCAGCATTGTTGAACGCTGAAACTGAGAAGAACGCGCCCCATCCAAGGGCTTCTCCGAATGACTTTGATCGCGCATAAAAGTCTATGGCCAAAGGAATTGCCAGCACGGCCTGGATAATCAAAGCCATGCGGACAATGCGCTTGATGAACCCGCGCAGGTCAGTCATTGTGAAAGCGCCGGTATTCTGGGCGACCACCAGGCGTTGCCTCAGCCTCAACCTGTGCGCTACATAAAGTGCAAGTAGCGCAGCAAACGTCATAGCACCCAGGCCACCGATTTCGATTAGGAACGCGATGACGACGTGGCCGAACGTACTCCAATAAGTGGCGGTATCTACGACTATCAGGCCCGTTACGCAGGTAGCCGAGGTCGCAGTGAAGAGCGCTACGGATAAAGGTGCCCCTCCAGGGAAGGAGGGGCCGGCAACTGCCACGGCCTCGTTCTCTGGCCACATTGGGGCACCCGACCTTGCTATCGGGAGCATGAGCAACACGGTTCCAATCGTGATTGCTATGCCTAGCGCCAGCAAGGCCATCCGTGCAGGATAAAAACCTGGCGCCCGCATACGCGTACGATGATCTTTGCGAGCGTTTGGCTCGCGTCCTGATTTCCGTTTGATACCAGTCATCTTAGCGCGCTGATTTCAGGAAACGTTATGCCGTTTTCGTATGAAGTTGATTGCAGTTAGTTCTCGATAGGTTTTACCAGCGGGAACGTGATGGTCTCACGGATTCCGTAGCCCGTTAGAGCCATCAGCAGCCGGTCAAGACCCATACCCATTCCGCCCGTTGGGGGCATACCTTGCTCCATGGCCTGGAGGAACTCCTCGTCCAAAACCATTGCTTCGGGATCACCCTGGGCTGCAACGAGGGCTTGCGCTTCAAAACGCTCGCGCTGAATAACCGGGTCAACCAGTTCAGAGTATGCGGTTGCCAGTTCAAATCCGCGCACGTACAGGTCCCACTTCTCCACACGACCGGGCAGGCTACGGTGCTGACGAACTAGCGGGGACGTGTCCACCGGATAGTCGCGCACGAAGGTCGGTGCCCACAGGTGGTCTCCCACCTCGTGTTCAAAGATTTCTTCAACGATCTTGCCAGGAACTGCGTGATCGGGAACATCAATGCCACGAGCTTCAGCCAGTTCAACTAGGCGTTCGCGCGGAGTTTCAGGGGTAATCTCTTCCTTTACAGCTTCGGACACGACCTCGTAAAGCGAAATGGAATCCCACTGCCCCGACAGGTCGTACTTGGTTCCATCAGCCAACGTGACGACCTCGGATCCGAATACGTCGCGCGCGGACTTCTGAATGAAGTCGCGAGTGCGGGTGGCCATCGTGTTGTAGGTGCCGTAGGCCTCGTAGGCCTCCAGCATGGTGAACTCCGGGGAGTGCGACGAATCTGCGCCCTCGTTGCGGAAATTACGGTTAATTTCGAAAACCTTTTCGATGCCGCCAACGACAGCGCGCTTCAAAAACAGTTCCGGCGCGATGCGCAGGTAAAGCTCAGTGTCGTAAGCGTTCATGTGAGTCTGGAACGGGCGTGCGGCCGCACCACCGTGAATGTTTTGGAGCATCGGGGTTTCGATTTCGATGAAGCCCTCGCGGTGGAAGTAGTCACGCAACGACCACACGACATCAGCGCGAGTGCGCACCATTTCACGCGCAGCCGGACGCATAATCATGTCCAGGTGGCGGCGGCGAATGCGAGATTCCTCTGACAGGGTGACTTCTTCACCGTCAGCAGTCGTGAACGTCTTTGGGAGTGGACGCAGGGCCTTGGACGCGATCTGCCACGCGGGAACGTCGTCGCTAGGAGACGCGAAAATCGACAGCTCGCCGCGGCGTGAACGAATCGCGGGACCATGCACAAACAGGTGGTCGCCCAGGTCAACGTTTGCCTTGAATTCTTTCAGTGAGTCAGCGCCGACCTCTCCGGCGGACAACATCACCTGCAGACGGTTGCCTTCCCCGTCCTGGATTACGACGAACTGGAGTTTACCCGACCCGCGGATGAACATTACGCGGCCGGCAAGTCCGATCGTTTCCTCAGACTTTTCGTCGATTTCAAGGTGTTCGTACTTTTCGCGCACCTGCTCGATAGTGCTGGTTATAGGCAGTTCTACCGGGTACGGATCGGTGCCCTGCTCGATGAGGCGAGCACGCTTCTCGGCGCGCACCCGAATCTGCTCGGGCGCATCTTGAAATTCCTGCGATTCAACGTCTTTTTGTTCCACGCCCCTATGGTAGCCCGCCAGGTAGTGAGCAAGTAAATGGCGCGGCCAATCTCACTATCAGCGCGCTACTTCGCGCGTTCGAAAGGAAGTTCCTTACTTCGCGCGGTTCGGGGACTCGAGCGGCCCCTGTCCGCCCGTGGCGTCTTCTAGTCCGGCGGGAACGGCTCCCGGGTCGGAACCTTCGTGCAGAATGCGGTTATTTTCGTCAACGAGGACGACGCTACCCTTGAACTTTCGCGCCAGCGAGTCCGGCACCTGCGCATACGACATCACGATCACAATGTCGCCGGGGTCAATCAGGTGAGCCGCCGCGCCGTTAAGCTGTACGACGCCGGATCCACGCTCCCCCGCAATCGTGTAAGTAGTCAACCGAGCGCCATTCGTCACGTCAACCACATCGACCTGCTCGCCTTCCAAAATGTCCGCGGCGTCCAGCAGGTCAAGGTCGATCGTCACCGAACCCACGTAGTGCAGGTCCGCGCCCGTCACCGTTGCGCGGTGAATCTTCCCGCGCATCATGGTCCGATACACTTCCGGCTTCAATGCTCGTCGCTGTTGTTTAGGCACCCTGTACCTCCACGATCGCGTTGTCAATCAAACGCGTATCCCCCACGTATGCCGCGATTGCAAGCACGCCCTCGCCGGATTCAATCGATTCAAACGAAACCGGGTCGACAAGTTCGACGTAATCGATTCGCACGTTTTGATTTTCGAGGACGGTGCTGGCCTGCTCCTTGACTTGGGCGGCGGTTGCCCCCTGGCTTGCTGCTTCCTTTCCTGCCTTTAGGGCTTGGGAGAGGGAGAGGGCCTGCTGACGCTCCGCCTCAGACAGGTAGGTGTTGCGCGAAGAGAGAGCGAGCCCGTCCTCGGCACGCACAATTGGAGCGCCAATAATTTCGATTGGCATGTCTAGGTCGCGAACCATTTGACGCACGATTGCCAGCTGTTGCGCATCTTTTTGACCGAAAACGGCTACGTCCGCGCCGGTGATGTTGAACATCTTGTGGACAACTAGGCACACGCCCGCAAAGTGGGTGGGGCGAGTCTTACCTTCCAAAACCTTGGCGGTTGGGCCCGGATCGATGGTCACTTGGGCGTCGCCGTTCGGGTAGACCTCTTCGGGTGACGGCGCGAAAATCAGGTCGGCACCAACTCGCTCAACAGCCTTAACGTCCGCGTCCAAGTTGCGAGGGTACGTTTCAAAATCCTCGCCCGGTGCGAACTGGGTTGGGTTTACAAAAACGGTCACCATGACGTGGTCGGCGTGCTTTTTCGCCTCCCGGATCAGACTTAGATGCCCTTCATGAAGCGCTCCCATGGTCATGACCAGGCCGAGCCGGCCCGAAAGCTGATCCAATGCTGAGCGCAGTTCCTCGCGGGTTGTTACAACAGTAGGTGTTGACACAGTGCCTCCTTACCTATCATTGTGCTCCGCGGAGATTTCATTCTCTAGTTTTGGGCCGCATTTGTGGGCAATAAGCCACTTCGGCCTCAATCGATCAGTAGTGCTGCCAACACATCTCGAAGCTGATCATCGGTCAAGATTCGGTGCTCGTGCGCCATCTCAGCGGTCGCGTGAGCGAGGTCCGTGTACGTATTCGCAACGTTTTCCAGGCCCGCCTGCTTCAACGCTTTTTGATGAGCCTGCAGTGTCCCCGTGTCCGCCCTACGCACCGGCCCCGTCAAACCTGCAGCCCCTTCGGATAGGGCGCGGTCAAGGGCGGCCGTTAGAAGCGGCCTCAAATATAGGGACGGGTTTTCGATCCCCGCATTTTCGAGGGCGTCCACTGCCTGGGTGACCAGGGTGACCAGGTGGTTCGCGCCGTGTGCAAGAGCGGCGTGGTAGAGGACGCGGTCTTCCTCCTCAACGACGGTGGGTTCCATGCCCATCTCGTAGGCGAGTGCGGTTGCAATCGGCAATGAAACGGGGGTCGCTGTTATCGCGGCCGGACACATTTCCAGTCGGCTCAGATCCATGCTGGTTCCCGAGAACGTCATCGCGGGATGCAGCGCGATCGGCAGGGCACCCTGGGCCTGTGCGGCTTCGAGTACCCCGATGCCGTGTGCGCCAGACGTGTGCATGACGATCTGTCCGCCGCGGAAGCACCCGAGCTTTGCCAGGCCTTCAACTAGGGGTCTGATCTGATCGTCCGGGATAGCGATCAGAACGAGGTCAGCTTTGCAGGCTTCGTCGGCGTCAATGAACGGGACACCGAGGATTGCCTCGGCTGTGTCGTTTCGTTCCTGCGACCGCGAGCGCGTAATCCCAATGATTTCGTGGTCAACGATCTGCAGGGCTCGACCCAAAATCGGGCCGACACGTCCTGCACCAATGATTCCTACCCGAAACCGCCCGGGTTTCACTTGTTTTCACCACTTTCCTGCGCACCACGCACCTGCGAAACTTGTGCCTGCGTATCGCTTGCTTGCGAATCGTCCGCGACAGTCATGGGCGCTTCCTTAGGGACGCGCTCCTGGAACAGCTCGCCTGCCTCTCGATCAGCTGCGGGGAATGCGCGCTTTGCCCACTCGCTCGGGCTCTCCTTGCTGCGTTTCAGCAAAGCAAGTCGTGAGACCTCCTTGTGGATTGCCACACCCTGCTGAGCATCGAGGTGCAAGATTGCATTGTTAGTTCGAGCCTGCACCATATTGAAAGTGACATTCACGAGGTCGCGCTTTCGATCCCACGGCCCCTGAATCAACTTCGTGGACTGCAAACGCCCGTAAGGGAGGACTGTGAATGTGCGGGTTAAGCGACCGTCGCGGATCAAGATGGCAACATCTGTCAGCGCAATAGCGCGACGACGCCAAACCAGCGGGTCAAACAACTTGGACTGCTCCGGGTTTGTTGTGAAGCCGAATCCGGCGCCCTCTCCTTCGATTCCGAAGTTAATGACGTCTATAGGTCGATCCACCCCTAAATCCGGGTACACCATCCACAGGGCCTGGAGCATTTCATCGCGAGTTCCCACCGGCAGAAGGATCGAGTGGTCTACCTTATCCTCTGCGTTCGATACGAATCCGGCCTGGATGATCTCCACTTTGAACCAGCCAAAGTAGCGCCACAAGAATGGCTGTCTAACCGTCACGCCGTGGATTCTGTTCGGTGCAATAGTCTGCGCTCTTGTCGCAGTGAGCCCGGACGTCACGCGAATACCATCTGGCGTGACGTAAGCAGTGAAATTGTAGTTTCCCGAGAACTGCGACCAGGCCCAGCCAAACATAGCTACCGCTGAGAACAGGAGCGGAAGCATTGCCGTGCCCGGCGCCCCTAGCAGGGCCATCGACCCCACCGCAAGACTTGCCATTATGAAGGCAAACAAGAATCCCAATATTTGACCGATATTCGTAACCAGTGAGCCAAGCAGGCGCATCGGAGGAACCTTGAAAATCAGGCGCGCACGATCATCAAACTCAGCGGGAACCTTGCTGGTGGTGGCCGTAGCCTGATCGGAGGTGGCAGGTGTCGTTGCACCTGGAGTTGCAGGGGTGCCAGCACCGCCCTCGGGAATGGAAATTGCGGCGGCTTCCCGCTTTGCGCCAGCTGATTTCATCATGATTTCGCGACGCAACGCTTCAAGATCGTCAGTTTTTAGCAGGCCAATTTTGAAGTTGGAATCTACACCGCCCGCGACCTCAATATCAATCCTTCCGAGGCCGAAAATGCGCCCTATCAGCGGATGGCTGATGTTCACGGCTTGGATACGCGACAGTCGCGCATGGCGTTGGACGCGGTTCAAAATGCCCTCGCGGTAGAAGACCGCTTCATCGGTGACCGCATAGGCCATGCGCCGCCACGACAGCCAGGATAAAAACCCTGCAATCAGAATGATCAGCAGGATGACTACAAAGATTCCGATGAAAATCCACTTGAGGCCAAAGAACTCGACGACACCCGTATCAGCAATCTCATGAAGAATCTGGATGTTCTGGTAGGTAATGAACGCAAGGAAAGCCGCAAAAACAGCCCAGGTGCGTGCAAGAGGCGTAACCGGGTGAACCCTACGCCACTGCGATTCTTCGACGCCGGAACCTACTGCAGTTTGATCAGTGGTTTGCTGCCTCATCGGTTACAATCCAGCCATTTCTGCTTCGCCACGTTCTGCAAGGCGGGTGCGAAGGCGAGCCGCCTCGGCAGCAGGGAGACCGGGAATAGTCGCGTCAGTCCCTGCGGAAGCGGTGTGAAGTTGAACTTCAGCAATACCGAACATGCGGGCGATCGGGCCTTCCGACACGTCAACATACTGCATGCGGCCGTACGGAACGACAGTCATCTTCTTAAACATGATGCCGGAGCGGATCAGCAGGTCAGATTCGGCCTCCGCGTAACCAATCGCGCGAACCTGGCGCGGCACCAGCCAAAGAAGCCAACCAAACAAAATAACTTCAATCCCGACTAGGATCCATATCCAGTCAGAGAAGAAAAGTCGCAGGAAGAGTGTAACCAGCAGGAAAATCGCAGCTGTTATTAGCGTCGTAGTCACACGGACTTTCATAAGTCCTGGAGATACGCCCTTAAATTCAACGCCCTCAGGACTGAAAGGATCCACACCGACCCGCTTTTGGTGCGAACGCGGAGGATTGAAAGGAACACTAGCGTCCGGCTGCGGGGTCTGCACACCGCGAACGGCCTGCGGATTCTGCCGCGCCGCCTGTCCGGGTGCTGCTTGCACCGGCGCGGGTTGACTCTGCATCGGACGTCCCTGCGCGGGTTGCCCCTGCATCGGGCGACCGGGCGCAGGAGCTGGATGGCCAGGCATGGGCTGGCTAGGGGCTGGATGGTCCTGCGTGGTCCGAGAGGGAGCTGGCTGACCAGGCATGGGCCGGCCGGGCGCTGGGCGCGGGCTCTGCATTGGCTGACCATTCACGGGCTGACCTGGTACAGGCTGACCTTGCGCGGGCGCGACGGGGCGCTCCTGCGGTTGCGATGGGCCGTGCTCTCCGGAAGGAAACTGTTCCTGGCTCATGCTCATCCTTTCGTTGTGTCAAGACCTATAGTTGCACAACACCGAAATCGAGGCCAAGAGAGATTTCGCGAATTCCGCTCCAGACAGCGCAGGTGCAATGTGGAACTGTAAACTGAATTCAACTAAGGAAATCTATCACCAACCATTCAGACACCTCCCAGGAAGGGCGTGTGTTATTTAGGTATGACTCCGAACTCTCAAACAGACGAAGCGACACCGGAAGCAAACCTTCTAGTAGTCGATGATGAACCAAATATTCGAGACCTCCTGGCGTCGTCACTGCGCTTCGCCGGGTTTGAAGTTTCGACAGCTGAAGATGGAGCGTCAGCGTTCCACCTAGCTACCACTGAACACCCAGACCTGATCGTCCTCGACGTCATGCTTCCTGACATGGACGGATTCACGGTCACGCGCCGTATTCGCGATGCGGGCCTGCAAATCCCCGTCCTCTTCCTAACTGCGCGCGACGACATGCGCGACAAAATTCAAGGATTGACGGTAGGCGGCGACGATTACGTTACGAAGCCTTTCGGACTTGAAGAGGTCGTTGCTCGCATTCGCGCTATCTTGCGTCGAACGATGGCGACTGACGGTGATGACGGCATCCTAAGGATCGCTGATCTGGAGCTGGATGAGGACGCTCACGAAGTACGTCGGGCCGGTGAGCTGATTGATCTGTCGCCCACCGAGTTCAAACTGCTTCGCTACCTCATGATTAATGAGGGGCGCGTCGTGTCAAAAATGCAGATTCTCGACCACGTGTGGGAATACGACTGGGACGGAGAGGCCGCGATTGTCGAGTCGTACATCTCCTACCTGCGCCGCAAACTGGCAGTCCCGGGCAATTCTGGCGACCTGATCCACACCCGCCGCGGAGTCGGATACATGCTGAGGGCTGAAAATACCGACCGATGACGTGGAAAAGGACGTACGCGAGTACCTCTGCGCAAGAAGCTTGGCATTCCACGAGCCTTAGAGGCCGACTGGTTGTCCTGTTCACCGCGATCCTGACTGTCGGGTTTGCAATCGCCGGCGCCGCGATGGTTGGCATTATGCAAGCCCACCTGGTGAGCCAGGTGGATCGGGAACTGGAAAGTACCGCCAAGCAACTCGCAGTTGCAACAGCGCGCTCAATTGTTGCGAGCGTGCCCGCAGACGTGCCTTCTAACTACTACATAAGATTCACTTCAACCGAAGGCGTTCACCAAACATCAATTACGCAGGACACTGCGGAGAGGTTCGGAACCCCACGACCAGGTGAGCTACTCCAGGTGGGTGGCATCAACCCGTCAGATTCAATCACGCGTCCGGTGAACGTGACATCAACCAAGCCGAACTCTTACTGGCGCGCAGTGGCAGTACCGATCTCGGTGAACAACAAACCCTACGGAGTCGTCACCGTCGCAATGCCACTGTCGGGCACCGCAGAGACGGTGGTCAGCACTTCCCGATACTTTGCCCTGCTCGGCCTCGTGATTGTCGTTGTGGGTGGAACGGCTTCCTACTATCTGATTCGACATGCGCTTGGCCCGCTGCGCAGGATTGAAAATGTTGCGGAGCAGATTGCTGCCGGCGACCTGACTCAACGTATTGAATCGGAGCCGTCTGGGACTGAGGTTGGTTCACTTGCGAACTCGCTGAACCAGATGCTTACCCAGATTGAGCACTCGTTCGAGGAACGCGACCGATCTGAGCAGCGCATGCGCCGGTTCGTGTCGGACGCGTCGCACGAGTTGCGCACTCCCCTGTCCGCCCTTCGCGGCTACGGTGAGCTTTACCGAATGGGCGGTGTGCCCGACGACAGAGTTCCGGAAGTCATGAGCCGAATCGAAGCTGAGTCAACCCGAATGGGCAACCTGGTGGAAGACCTTCTAACGCTTGCTCGCCTAGACGAAACACCTGAGATTCACCCGGAGGAAATCGACCTCGTAAAGATTGCACGCGATTCATCCTTTGACATGCGCGCACTGGACGCATCGCGCGTCGTGAGCGTAATCGGTCTTGGTGAAGGTGAGCCCGCACCGGACGAGCTGTTGATCGAAGCTGACAAGGACCAAATCACCCAGGTGTTCACCAACCTGATTGGCAACATCAATAGGTACACGCCGAAGGGCACGCCCGTTGAGATCGCGCTTGGCGAAACGGGTGGCAACGCGATCATCGAGATTCGCGACCACGGTCCGGGCATCTCAAAGGAAGACCGAGACAAGGTCTTCGCCCGCTTCTACCGCACGGACGTGTCCCGTTCACGAGCTTCGGGCGGGTCCGGACTCGGCCTCGCGATTGTTTCATCAATCATGGCACTACACACCGGGCAGGCAGAACTAGGAAGAACTTCCGGCGGTGGCCTCACTGTGCGTCTGACGGTGCCGGTGAAGCAAAACGGGAAGCAGATCCATAAGACGTCCGCAGCCTCGCCCTCGGAAAATGAATAATCCGAAGGGAAACGACGATCCACGTCATTGAAATAGGACTTTCCACAAGTAACGCGGCGCTTGCGGCCGGGAACGACAGCTTTGACGAGAATGCGAAGTATTCGCCCCGGAACGCGACAACTTTGGCGGAAACGCCCGGAACGCGGCTGCTTTGACGGAAACGCAGTCGATGCCCCGGAACGCGAAAGCTTTGACGAAAAGGCGCGATTTGCGGACCTCGGTTGGCCGTTAGAACCGGCGGAACAGTGAGATTACCGGCCACCGTTGCATGATTGGGCCCCAGCGGCCTAGCATGGAGCGATGGCTAGTAACGATGCCGGTACGAAAGTCAGTCAAAACGTACCTGTTTGGCTTTCAAAGACTTTTGTCGACGCGGTCCGAGGTTGCGGCTCCCCCGCTACCCCGGAGCAGATCGATGCGAAGGCACAATCCCTGTTGGATTATTGGTGTGCCTCCACTCGCCCCTACCATAATGCGGGTTATTTGGCGCGCGTGATTGCCGCAATCGATGAACTTTCTGAAGTTTCGCACAGCCCCGACCTGTTGCGCGCGGCGATTTGGTACATCGGGATGATCCCTCCCGACGCGATCTTGTTGGATTCGCCAGAACCGTCAAAGTTCCGCGACTCCTGCCCTGAACGCATTTCTGAGTCGCTCCAATCCCTTGGGGTTGATCACGAAGTAGCCGGGCGCGCGTGCGACCTCCTGTCTTGCGTGGCTCGGCACGTAGCCCCGTTGGCGGACGTGGACGCGAGCGCGCTGGTTGACGCCTCAATGTGCGACCTGGCCTCTACACCGCAGGAATATAAGAAGTATCGCCAGGCTTTGCGAGAAGAATACTCGCACCTTTCCACACTGCAGTACCAGATAGCGCGACGCCGCTACATCAAAACCCTGCTGGGGCGGCCTTCCATTTACTTTTCGCCGGGCGCCGCGGACTGGGAACCCCTCGCACGTCAGAACCTTGAAGCCGAACTGGCAAACATTGAAGCATCCATTCGCAAAGTGGACCCGTCAATTTTGGACGACGAGGACGCGGCTAGAACGGTCGCACAGGACACGCCTCCTCCCGCGACCTCACTGATCATCAAGAAAGTCGGAGCTAAGCCCGACAACGAACGCACTGCGGACAAGGAATTATTGAAACCACAGGCCGAATCTGCCCGTTCGGCGGTCAATAAGGATGTAGCTGAATCTGCGCCGCAGCGCCTAGAGCCTGCCGGTGAAACTGACCGACCAAGCCCCCTGACTACTCCAGATTCTGCGCTTACTGCGGATTCTGCTCTGGCGAAAGACTCCGCGCGACCTGCAGATTACGAGTTGGACGCTGATTCTGCACCGTCAGCCCCGTCTCCAGCGCGATCCCCGCTGGATATTCCGATGACAGATGATTCCGGAGCTTCAACACTTGAAGCTGAGCCCGAATTCCTGGCTCCACTTCCGAAGGAACCAGCACATCGGATGACGGCAAAAGAGCAGGCTCGTGAGGCCGCTAGGAAAGCTAAGGCGGAGAAAGCTAAGGCTGAACAAGCCGGAACAACTGGGTCTGGAACACCCGCAACGACTGAGACCACCAAGGACGAGCCCCGAACAGTCTCGGGACGACCTGGGGATAATGAGAAGGACGGGCCCGAATCTCACACTACTTCTGCGCGGCCCGCAAAGATTGAAACTGACAAGATCTCAGACCCATCCACAGGTGATCCCTCACGCGAGTAATACACAGCCGAACTGGTGTCTACGGCGCTGAGTTTGCGGCCACGGAAAACTAAAGACATCCACCTTGAAAACGAAAGGAAAAGGGATGTCAGTTTTTCATGTAGATCCAGCTGAAGTCGCTAGGTGCTCCGCGATGGTAAGGGCCAGCGCTGAAACTCTGCGAGCAGAGGTGCAAGCCATGATGGCACACATTTCGGCTCTGGAAGCCTCCTGGTCCGGTGTCGCTTCCAACCAGTTCAACAGCGTCGCCGTCCAATGGCGGGCAACGCAAGCACACGTCGAACAATCACTCGATGACATTGGCGCACAACTCGCCATCGCAGCCACCACCTACGCCGACGCGGAAGCCCAGTCCAGCGCCCTGTTTGCCAGGTAGCGACACTTAGGCGTCGAGTCAGATCGGACCTGGTGAGTGGAACCAAACTGCCACACTGGGCGCGTTCGTACACCGGCGCTGCAACTTGTTGGAATATCGGCCCAGTAAGCGGGTCAAATCGGTGTCCGAGGTCTATAGGCAGATCGGTTTCCGAAGTCTAAAAGCAATTCGGTTTCAATACTTCTAGGTACACGAAAGCGGGCC
>DUQT01000050.1 GCA_012837655.1 Actinomyces sp.
TGTGCCGCTGGTGCAGAAGCGTGCGATTGAACTTGCTCGTCGTCGCGCAAAGCCGGCGATTGTTGCAACGCAGGTTATGGATTCGATGATTAAGAATCCTCGACCGACTCGTGCGGAGGCCTCTGACTGTGCAAACGCGATCCTTGATGGTGCGGACGCCGTGATGCTGTCTGGAGAGACCTCGATTGGTGCGTACCCGATCGAAGCGGTTCGCACGATGGCTCGCATTATTGAAAATGTTGAGGAAAATGGAGGCGAGCGCATCGCCCCGCTGGGCGCCTTCAACGTTGCAAGGTCTTCGGTTCTTACCCAGGCAGCCGCGCAGATCGGTGAACGCCTTGACGTCAAGTTCATTGTGAACTTCACCCAGTCAGGTTCAACTGCCCGGCAGATGTCGCGTTTGCGCTCACCGATTCCACTACTTGCATTCACGCCTCTGGAGACCACGCGTAATCAGCTCGCGTTGACGTGGGGCGTGCAGACCTACCGTGTTCCGGAAGTGAAGCACACTGACGACATGGTCTGGCAGGTGGATCAGGTTCTGCGTCTTTCCCAGCTTGCGGAGGAAGGCGACGTGCTCGTGATCGTTGCCGGCATGCCGCCGGGAACTCCGGGATCCACAAACTCGTTACGTATTCACACGATTGGCGATGACGTGGATTACTCCATTGGTGGAGGAAGTCAGGCACAGCCAAGTATCTGACGCTCTAACGGTCTGACAACTTGATGTAAATATCTGACACCTTGATCTAACTGGTGGAGGGATTGCAGGACTTGCAATCCCTCCACTTTTTTGATTTAATGA
Source organism: Actinomyces sp. (assembly GCA_012837655.1). Classification (GTDB taxonomy): domain Bacteria; phylum Actinomycetota; class Actinomycetes; order Actinomycetales; family Actinomycetaceae; genus Gleimia. Next base: position 806 of record DUQT01000050.1, read on the forward strand.
TCTATTCGCTGGTTTCTGTCAAGTCATCCGACGGATGATCGACGAGCAACGATTTCCGCAACCCCTGTGTTGCACACCGGAAATATTTTCGGCTAAGTGCGCGTTGTTCTACACAGAACCGTGACGATTAGCATTTCGAAACGAATAGGTAGGGCCTACCTGCGCAACCACCGCGCATAGCCCTGCTACAACTAAAGAGAGGAGGATGCTGTGCAGAAGTTCAGTATCTATGACAAGCACACGAGCCGTCAGGCTCGCAACCTGTGGGAAGTAAACCTTTCCGATGCCGTGCGTCCTTGGTTCAAGGATGTCGACTCTAAGCAGGTCGCCTCTGCGATTGAAGCACTTTCAGTGCCGAATGAGCGCGGGGCAGCTGCCAAGTACCTTGGTCTTCAACTGGTACCGATGGCATAACTAAACAAGAAATCCCCAAAGTGAAAACTTTGGGGATTTTGTGTGTTAAAACAACAAACATAGTGTGAATTAAAAAGTACCCCGGGTGGGATTCGAACCCACAACATGCCGATTTTGAGTCGACCGCCTCTGCCAGTTGGGCTACCGGGGCAATGACTACCGTTCAAAACGGGTCACGCACTAGAATAAGGGATAGACACGGTTTCAACCAAAATTTAGGAAAGTAATGAGCAACACTAAGAAAGCGTCTCGTAGAGTTCTGGTCGCAGAAGACGAGGCTTTAATTCGTCTGGATATCGTCGAGACTCTCAAGGGCGCTGGCTATGAGGTCGTAGCGGACGTAGATAATGGCGAGGCCGCTGTAGAGAAGGCACTTGAGCTGGAACCTGACCTGTGTGTCTTGGATGTGAAGATGCCGAAGATGGACGGCATCACGGCTGCAGAGAAGATTCTCAAGGAGCTGTCCTGCGCTGTCGTAATGCTGACGGCGTTTTCCCAGACTGAGCTGGTTGAGCGTGCTCGCGACGCCGGAGCAATGGCGTATGTGGTCAAGCCGTTCTCGCCCTCCGACCTTCTACCGGCAGTCGAAATTGCCGTTTCGCGCCAATCCGAAATCCTGGCTCTGGAAGACGAGATCGCGGACCTCAGCGAGCGTTTCGAGACCCGCAAGATCGTTGACCGTGCAAAGGGTCTGTTGATGGAACGTATGGGAATGAGCGAGCCGGAAGCCTTCCGCTGGATCCAAAAGACCTCCATGGACCGTCGCCTTTCAATGCGTGAGGTCGCAGATGCGGTCATCGACCAGGTGGCCGACGACTAATACGCGGATACACCTCATGGCAGTACCCGGATTCACCCCCTGAGGTAACGGGAGAGTCCCAGGGAATGCGCCGACAGTAACCCATTGGGGCACCCCGTCAACGTGCCGGCACCCAGGCTAGGGCTGCCTATTTGCGCGGCCGAATAATTTGATTAGAAATGAGGGCGGTAGAGATCATCTCTCCGTCCTCATTTTTCACGTCTACGCGGTGTACGCAACGGGACCGCCCAAGCTGAACTGCGGTAGCTGTTGCGGTCACGTAACCGTCGGCGGCCGCGGCGATGTGCTGGATGGATAGTTCCACGCCAACTGCGACCAGGGGGGTGTCTTCCGCGATTGTCTGCGCGTGTTCGTTTGCGGCGAAAGAACCAGCCGTTTCCACGAGGGCGGCGCTGGCACCCCCGTGGAGGAATCCGGCTCGCTGTCGATTGCCTTCCACAGGCATGCGAATCACGCATTCTTGTGGGCTGAGCGAAACGAGTTCCATGTTCATGCGATGCATTAGCGTGTGTGCTGCGAAATCCCTATCCGTCATCGGGAACCTCCGGGCTAATTGAATCTTCTACCTGGACAAAGCCTATTACGCCACAGATACACCACGGAGGGTTGGCGGGCTGCGCCCTCGTGAATTGATGTGAATGTCCGTGGATACCTTTAGGCTTAAGACGTGAGTAAAAAACGGCTTCTGGTTTTAGATGGACATTCGATGGCCTTCCGGGCGTTCTATGCCCTGCCTGCGGAGAGCTTTGTAACGTCGACAGGGCAGACGACGAACGCGGTGTACGGGTTTGTGTCGATGCTCGTGAAGATGCTTGAGGATTACAAGCCCACCCACGTGTTGGCGGCGTTTGACGCGTCGGCCAAGTCGTTTAGGAACGACGTGTATGAGGATTACAAGGCAGGGCGGGCGAAAACTCCGGAGGAATTCAAGGGCCAGGTGCCATTAATTCAGGACGTCCTGAAGAAGATGGGCGTTCGGATTGTTGTCAAGGAGGGCGTCGAGGCCGACGATGTTCTGGCAACCATCGCCACGGAGGCCGAAGCTGAGGGCATGGAGGTCTTCCTGGCGTCAGGGGACCGCGACACGTTCCAGCTGGTGACGGATAATACGACGGTGATTTATCCCGGTCGTTCTCCGTCGGACTTGAAGTTGATGGACCCAGCGGCTGTTGAAGAGCGCTACGGTGTGACGCCGGAGCGTTACCCGCACCTCGCAGCGCTCGTGGGGGAGTCCGCGGATAATCTGCCAGGCGTGCCTGGCGTGGGCGACAAGACGGCGGCGCAGTGGCTGAAGAAGTATGACGGCCTAGAGGGCGTTATTGAGCATGCCGATGATATCGGCGGCAAGCGTGGGCAGGCTCTGCGCGACCACTTGGATGACGTGCGCCGAAACCGGAAGCTGAACGCGCTTCTGCGTGACGTTGATCTGGACGTGACGATCGATCAGCTAGAACGCCAACCCGTCGACCGAAACGGGCTAGAGGAACTGTTCGATTCGCTCGAATTCACGACCCTTCGCAAGCGAGTTTTCAGTGTCGATGTGGGCGTTTCTGATGAAGCCGACGAGGGCGTGGCTGAGAAGCTCGAAGTGGAGACTTCGACTTATCCAGAAGTTGGTATCGCCAAGTGGGCCGAAGACTTGGATCCTGAACAGCCGCTCGCGATGCTGATTACGGAAGCGGGTAGCGATATTGGCAGTATCGTGCTGTATTCCGATGGACGCGCGCTGGTTGTAGATCCTGCCGATCTCGACAAGGATGGGGAATCCGAGTTCAACGAGTTGATGGCGAGCTCGAAGAAGCTGGTTGCGCATGAGGCGAAAAAGGGTCGACACCTTCTGAACGCGCGCGGGCTGGAAATGGGCAAGGTTTGGTTTGAAGCCGAACTCGCAGCCTACCTAATCCGCCCTGATCAGCGGGGCTATCAGATCCCAGCGCTTGCTCGCAGGTACCTGGATCGAAGCGTTGAAGAGTCCTCTAAAGACGGGCAGATGTCACTTCTTGAGGACCACAGTGTGAAGGTGGCGCAGGCGCAGGCCTTGGCTGACCTGGTGAAGCCGATGCGTAAGGCGTTGGTTGATCAGGGCGCGCTGGAGCTGTACACCGACATGGAGCTTCCTATCCAAACAGTTCTGTGGAAGATGGAGCACGTCGGTATCGCAGCGGATCGCGATGCGCTTGCCCAAATGTCTAAGGAACTGGACGACCAGGTTAATCATGCCGCGGAGAACGCGTATGAAGTTATTGGTCACGAGGTAAATCTGTCTAGCCCCAAGCAACTTCAAACCGTCCTGTTTGAAGAGCTGGACATGCCAAAGACCAAGAAGACTAAGACTGGTTACACAACTAACGCGGAGGCTCTGCAGAAGCTCTTCATAGAA
>DUQT01000051.1 GCA_012837655.1 Actinomyces sp.
CTCACCGCAGCAGATGATCGGAACCATACCTGCCTTGAGTGCAACGCGAGCCTTCTCCCCTACCAGGGCGTCGGACTCGTTGTGGTACTCGCGGCGCTCAGAGTGACCAACTACAACGAAGTCACAGCCAAGCTTGGTGAGCATCGTTGCTGAGATCTCGCCGGTGTATGCGCCCGACTCGTGGGTCGAGACGTCCTGTGCACCGTACTTGATCTTCATGTCGTCGCCCTCAACCACAGTCTGGACGGAGCGAATGTCGGTGAACGGGACGATAACTGCTACTTCAGTCTTCGAGTAGTCAAAGTTTGCGTCGGTTAGTTCCTGGTGTAGGCCCTGGACTAGGTGGATCGCCTCAAGGTGATCCATGTTCATCTTCCAGTTGCCTGCCATAAGAGGCGTACGTGCCATATTAATTCAGTCCTCCAAAACTGCGATGCCGGGTAGGGTCTTGCCCTCTAGAAGCTCTAGCGAGGCGCCGCCACCCGTGGAAATGTGAGAGAAAGTAGATTCGTCAAAACCAAGCTGGCGAACAGCTGCTGCTGAGTCGCCACCGCCAACTACCGAGAAGCAATCGCCCTTTGATAGTGCGTTTGCAACGGCCTTGGTCCCATTGGCGAAGTTCGGGAATTCGAATACGCCCATCGGGCCGTTCCAAGCGACGGTCTTAGCCGATGCGATCTTGGAAGCGTAGAGTTCCTGCGACTTCGGTCCGATGTCGAGTCCCATCTGGTCAGCTGGGATCGCGTCAGCGTCAACGACGGTTGGCTCTGCGTCCTTAGCGAACTCAGGTGCAACAACTACGTCGATGGGAAGTACCAGGTCCACTCCGGACTTCTTCGCTTCTTCGATGTAGCTCTTTACGGTGTCCAGCTGGTCTTCTTCCAGGAGTGATTTTCCAACCTCGAAGCCCTGTGCCTTCAAGAAGGTGAATGCCATGCCACCACCAATGAGTAGCATGTCGGCCTTCTTCAGCAGGTTCGCGATAACGCCAAGCTTGTCGGAGACCTTGGAACCGCCGAGCACAACAGCGTAAGGACGCTCAGGATTATCGGTCGCCTTGGAAAGTGACTCGATTTCCTTTAGTACCAGCAGGCCTGCGGCGGAAGGAAGCTTCTTCGCGATGTCGTAGACCGAGGTCTGCTTGCGGTGTACAACGCCGAAGCCGTCGGATACGAAAGCGTCGGCAAGCTCTGCGAGTTCGCTTGCAAACTGCTCACGCTCCGCGTCATCCTTGGAGGTCTCGCGCGGATCGAAGCGGACGTTTTCAAGAAGGAGGATCTCGCCGTCCTTGAGGTTGGCGACCTCTTCCTTCGCGGATTCACCAACGATGTCCTTAGCCAACTTGACAGGTGCGTCAACTAGTTCACCCAGGCGCTTAGCTACTGGTGCCAGGCTGAACTCCGGCTTAACTTCGCCCTTCGGGCGGCCCAGGTGAGCCATTACAATGACCTTTGCGCCACCTTCGAGAAGCTTGTTTAGCGTGGGTAGTGCGGCGCGGATACGGCCATCATCAGTGATCGTGGTGCCGTCTAGTGGGACGTTGAAGTCCGAGCGAACTAGAACGCGCTTACCTTTGAGATCACCGAGGCTATCGATAGTCCTCATAAATATTTCTCCTGAACTATATAAAGGGTGCTAATGGTCTTAATGAAAATGCCCGCGCACGCGGTGGGCATGCGCGGGCGTTTTCATTTACGCTCGGTGAGGATTAGAGACGCTCGCCTACGTATACGGTGAGGTCAACCAGACGGTTGGAGTAGCCCCACTCGTTGTCGTACCAGGATACGACCTTGACCTGGTCACCAATAACCTTGGTTAGCGGTGCATCGAAGATCGAGGAGTGCGGATCCGTGACGATGTCGGTCGAAACCAGGTAGCCATCGGAGTAGCTTAGGACGCCCTTGAGAGGTCCTTCAGCAGCTTCCTTCATAGCAGCGTTGACGGACTCTACAGAGACCTCGGACTTCGTGGTGAAGGTTAGGTCGGTGACGGAGCCGGTGATTACCGGAACGCGAAGTGCGTAGCCGTCCAGCTTGCCCTTAAGCTGCGGGAGTACCAGCGAGACAGCCTTTGCTGCGCCAGTGGTGGTCGGAACAATGTTGATAGCGGCTGCGCGGGCGCGACGCATGTCCTTGTGCGGTGCGTCGTGGAGGCGCTGGTCGCCAGTGTAGGCGTGAATCGTGGTCATGAGGCCACGCTCAATGCCGAATGCTTCATCCAGAACCTTTGCCATCGGAGCCAGGCAGTTCGTGGTGCACGATGCGTTGGAGATGATGTTGTGGTTCTCAGGATCGTAGTCTTCGTGGTTTACACCAATGACGAAGGTTGCGTCTTCGTTCTTAGCCGGTGCGGAAATGATGACCTTCTTGGCGCCACCGTCGAGGTGAGCCTTGGCCTTCGTAGCATCCGTGAAGAAACCGGTCGACTCGATGACAATGTCAACGTCGAGGTCGCCCCAAGGAAGGTTCGCGGGGTCACGCTCAGCGAAAGCCGCGATGCGGTGGCCACCAACGGTGATGGACTCGTCGTCGAAAGTTACGTCCTCGTCGAGCTTGCCCAGAATGGAGTCCCACTTGAGCAGGTGTGCGAGGGTTTCGTTGTCAGTCAGGTCGTTTACGGCGACAACTTCGAAATCTACACCCTGTGCAAGAGCTGCACGGAAGAAGTTACGGCCAATACGGCCAAAGCCGTTAATACCGACGCGGAAAGTCACAATGTCCTCCTGTAATGCGCTTAGGCGCATTGTCGTCTGATGAAACTGCGAGCCCCTCTAAGATGGCGCGCAGTCCGCAGTGTTCTGCGGTTCCAGCACTTCTAAATTTACACTGTCTGACGACATTTAGCAGGTTCGGAGGACCCA
>DUQT01000052.1 GCA_012837655.1 Actinomyces sp.
CCGGTCGGCCTCGTCCTCGTAGGAACTTTTTCAACGTCACCGGACCAACCGGCTGTGCGCAGGGATGCGGACACGAGGTCGCAAAGCTCATCGTGGTCCACGGCGCCAGCGGCAACAATTACGAGCAGGTCTGATCGGTAATTTTGCCTGTAGTAGCCCAGCACGGAATCCCGGCGGGTTGCGGACACGGTGTCGAACGTGCCGCCGATCGGGCGTCCAAGTGGGTGATCCCCGAACACTGCGCGCGCGAAGTTTTCGTGCACGACTTCAACGGGATCGTCGTTACCCATGGCGAGCTCATCGAGGATGACTCCGCGTTCGCGTTCAAACTCGTCCTCGTCAAGTAGTGACGAAGTCACCATGTCCATTAGGACGGTCAGCGCCATTGGCATGTCGTCGCGCAAAACGCGGGCCCAGTAGTAGGTGAACTCCTTTGTGGTCCCAGCGTTCGACTCGCCACCCACTTCGTCAAACGAGTGAGCGATGTCCTGCGCCGTGCGATTCGGAGTGCCCTTAAAAAGCAGGTGTTCTAGGAAGTGCGTCGATCCGGCCTCGGAATCGTGCTCATCGCGAGAGCCAACCGGGCACCACATCGACAGCGAAACCGACCGCTGTGCGGGGACCTTCTGGGACAAAACACGCACGCCACCGGGAAGGACCGTGCGCCGAATCAGAGTCTCATCATCCAAGAGCGTCATCGACGCCTCAGAGTCAGTGGACGGAACTAAAGGGAGTTCTGAAATTTCAAGCATCCGCGCCATCTTAACCCGACTAAGCCCGGATTACCCCATCAAAATCCCTGATAGGCGAACTTGTGACCCATTAGTAGGTTTTGCGGGAGCCTTCGCAGCCTCGATCACGGGCTGGCCTGTCAGTGCGCGCATACCGAACTGAATCACGCGCCGGCCCGTCAGAGCACGCATACCGAACTGGATCACGGGTCGGCTTTTCGGTGCACGGATACGGAACTGAATCGCGCGCCAGCTTTTCGGTGCACGCATACGGAACCAGGCCCACGCCCAGTCCGATTGCGCCTTTGATTATTCGTCGAGGGCGTCCGGGGTTACCGTTCTAGGGTTTGCGCTTGCGGAAGTTCCTGGCCTGGGCGATTCTGGAGCGCCAGTGGTGTCCATTCCCTTGTTGTTGCTCGGTGCGACTTTTGAGGGCGTCGTTCCCTCGTCGCCGCCTTTAGGGGCAGTCTTTGAAGGATTCGCTCCCCTGCCACTCTTCGGCGCGGAGGGAGTCTCTTTGACCGACTCCCCTACCTTTTTCGCGGGGCTCGGCACGGCACCCGTTAGTCCAAGCACCGCTCCCACAATCGCCGCAACCGAAAGCACGCCCAGGGCAAACACTGTGTCGTTTAGGTAAAGCGACGAGATCGGCCCGTCTCCCCTAAACACGACTGACATGAACCACGTCAAAGTTATAGCAATAACTCCGCCGGTAAACAGTGACGCATAAAAAATGCGGGGCGCAAGGCCCCACAAGGCTCGCGCAAGGGCGAGGCCGGCTGCTAGTGCCATTCCCGGAATAGCGACGATTGAAAGGCGCAGTACCGAGTACGAGAGAGTCATTGATTCTGGATCCGCCCCCGTATCAACCGTGTTCCACAACACTAGTGAGACGATGATGTTTAGGACCAGGATCGCAAGCATTACAAAGAAGTCTGTGAAGCGGCGCATTTGCATCCTCATATGAGTAGGCGAAGCCAATACATTCACAGAATATCGCGAAAACCATCCCGTCCTGCATAAAACGAAGCTGGGGAAAACCAAGTCGGTCTTCCCCAGCTTTATCGTCTTCAGTTTTCTAGTCGCGGACCTCTATGCCGCTACAGAAACCGGACTACTCCTCGTCATCGCGGTTGCGACGCGTGCGAGAACGGCTACGACGACGGCCACCCTTATTGTCATCATCGCGCTTGTTGTTGCGACGATCTCCACCGCGGCGACGGTTGTCAGAGCGCTTCTTGTTGTCGCCCTTACCGTTGTTGTCATCGTCAGAGTTCTGAGCCTCGTCCTCGTCGTCAACAACTGCGTGCAAGGAAAGCTTGCCGCGGTCGTCAACGTCTGCGATTTCGACTTCGAGCTGCTGACCAACCTGGAGGACGTCATCGACGGAATCGATGCGCTTGCCACCGACTAGGCGGCGGACCTGGCTGATGTGGAGCAGGCCGTCCTTGCCCGGAGTCAGCGATACGAAGGTGCCAAACGAGGTCGTCTTGACGACGGTGCCAACGTAGCGTTCTCCAACTTCAGGAAGCTGCGGGTTTGCAATGGCGTTGACCATGTCGCGTGCAGCGTTTGCGGCCTCACCGGTCTCAGCGCCAATGTAAACGGTGCCGTCGTCCTCGATCGTGAGGTCAGCGCCGGTATCTTCCTGGATCTGGTTGATCATCTTGCCCTTGGGGCCAATGACCTCACCGATCTTGTCAACCGGGACCTGAACCGTGATGATGCGCGGCGCGTTCGGCGACATTTCGTCCGGCTCCGGAATGGCCTGGTTGATCAGGTCAAGGATCGCGAAACGTGCTTCGCGAGCCTGCGCAAGAGCGCTCTTCAGAACCTCGGAATCAATGCCGTCGAGCTTGGTGTCCAGCTGCAGGGCGGTGATGAAGTCGCGAGTACCCGCAACCTTGAAGTCCATGTCGCCAAAGCCGTCCTCAATGCCGAGGATGTCGGTCAGCGTTACGGACTTGGTCTTGCCGTCAACCTCACCGGTGATGAGGCCCATCGCGATACCGGCAACCGGGGCGCGTAGCGGCACACCAGCCTGTAGTAGCGACAGGGTCGAAGCACAAACGGAACCCATCGAAGTGGAGCCGTTTGATCCCAGAGCCTCCGAAACCTGACGAATGGCGTACGGGAAGTCTTCGCGCGACGGGATTACAGGTACGAGGGCGCGCTCAGCTAGCGCACCGTGGCCGATTTCGCGGCGCTTCGGTGAACCCACGCGACCGGTCTCACCAGTCGAGTACGGCGGGAAGTTGTAATGGTGAATGTAGCGCTTGGACTCAATCGGAGATAGGTTGTCCAGCTGCTGCTCCATGCGAAGCATATTCAAGGTGGTGACACCCAGGATCTGGGTTTCGCCACGCTGGAAGAGGGCGGAGCCGTGTACGCGAGGGAGAACCTCAACCTCAGCGGCTAGGGAGCGGATTTCAGCCGGCTTACGACCGTCAATGCGAACACCGTCGGTTAGGACGCGGTTACGCATGAGCTCCTTCTCAATTGCGCGGAATGCAGCCTTGAGGTCCTTCTCCTGGTCCTCGAAGTCCTCACCGATCTGCTCCAGCATGCTGTCCTGGATTTCGTCGATGCGGTCTTCGCGCTTTAGCTTCTCAGCGATAGTAAGCGCTTCGAGCAGGTCCTTTTCCACGACCTTCTTGACGGCTTCGTAGTGCTCGTCCTCGAAGTCAAGGAATAGCGGGAACTCAACGGTTTCCTTACCGGCCTTCTCAGCGATCTCAGCCTGAGCTTCACAGAGCTGGCGGATGATCGGCTTAGCGGCCTCAAGACCGTCAGCGACAACGTCCTCGGTCGGGGTGGTTCCACCGTTTTCCATGAGGTCGATCATCTTGTCGCCGCCACCGGCCTCAACCATCATGATGGCGACGTCGTCTTCAACGATGCGTCCAGCGACGACGATGTTGAAGGTGGAGCGCTCCATCTCGGAGTAGCGTGGGAATGCAACCCACTGTCCGTCGATGAGGGCGAGGCGGGTACCACCGATCGGGCCTGAGAACGGCAGGCCGGAAATCTGGGTGGACAGTGACGCCGCGTTAATTGCGAGGACGTCGTAGGGGTCGTCCGGGTTGACCGCGAGGACGGTCTCAATGACCTGAACCTCGTTGCGCAGACCCTTTACGAATGCGGGGCGTAGCGGACGGTCGATTAGGCGGCAAGCCAGAATGGCTTCCTCGCCCGGGCGTCCCTCGCGGCGGAAGAAACCGCCGGGGATGCGGCCAACCGCGTACTGACGCTCTTCAACGTCAACGGTTAGCGGGAAGAAATCGAACTGATCCTTCGGGTTCTTACCGACGGCGGTCGCCGACAGAATCGCGGTCTCGTCATCCAGGTAAGCCATGGCAGAACCTGCTGCCTGACGGGCTAGACGGCCCGTCTCGAAACGAATCACGCGCTTGCCGAACTTACCGTTATCAATCACGGTTTCGGCTGCGGTGATGTCATCTCCTTCCATCATGTGGAAGTCTCCTTTACATCTTGGGGACTGCCCGACGGTTCGGCCTTCGATTGAGACCCACGGATGTGTTTCACTCCGGAGGCCACTACCGAGGACCGCGTGCGGCGGGCAATCCTCTAACTCAAATTTTCCTAGTTCAACTGGGGCGACTCGCCCCGTCATTTCTCATCTAATGCGAGAAGGCCCGGCTCCTATCGAGGAGTCGGGCCGATCAAGCCTATCGACGCAGTTGCAGGCGCGCGATCAACGAACGGTAACGCTCGATGTCAACGTCTGCGAGGTATCCAAGTAGACGACGACGCTTACCAACCAGCAGCATTAGGCCGCGGCGTGAGTGGTGGTCGTGCTTGTGCGTCTTGAAGTGTTCAGTGAGGTCGCGAATACGCTGAGTCAGAAGCGCAATCTGCACCTCGGGCGAACCCGTGTCGCCCTCGTGAGTTGCGTACTCTTTAATGATCTGTTCCTTGACGTCCTTAGAAAGCGCCATGGGTTCTCCTCTACATGTCTCGTTGCACGGCGCTCCGGGGCCTGTTCACCCGGGCATAACGCGTCCGTGGCCGATAGACGGCATCTGTCAGGCTACCATGTGCACGATGTGAGGCCGTAGCCAAGCCACGTCCTCGGCACATTTTCACACGTGATGTTGCCCACTAAGCCGTGATTTTCCGCGAAATGTCGGTACTAGCGGGCTGTGACGGCTTCCGGATCGACGCGACCGGACACTGCAACGCCCAGAATTGACGCGGCGTTTCGGATGTCGTCGTCCATTTGAAGCAGGAGGTCGTCCACGGAATCAAATGACGTCATGTCGCGCAGGCGCTCGATGAACGAGATCGCGACCTCTTCGCCGTACAGGTTCAGATCAGATCGACCCAGGACGTGCGCTTCAACGGTGCGCCTTTCGCCGTCGAACTGCGGGTTCGTGCCAACTGAAATGGCGGCGGGCAGAAACACACCGGCGGGCTGGCCTTCGACTCGGCGAATCAGCCACCCGGCGTAGACACCGTCGGCGGGGATCACGCCGTCACAGTCGTCGTCGAGGTTCGCGGTGGGGAAACCCAGCTCGCGACCTCGTTTGGCGCCGTGCTGAACGATCCCGCGAATGCGGTGCGGACGCCCCAGGACGCGCGCAGCTCCCTTAACGTCCCCCTTTGCCAGCAGGTCACGAATCCAGGAGGACGACCAGCGCCGCCCCTCCTCGGACTCAATGTCATCTAGCGCGAAAACTTCGAATCCGAACTCTTTACCAAGCTCGCGCATGGTGTTGACGTCACCGGCGTTGTCTTTGCCGAACTTGACGTCCTCGCCAACGACTATGCCCATGATTCCAAGGCTGTTGACAATATTTTCGATGAACTCGCGCGGAGTTTGCGTGTACAACTTTTCGTTGTACTCAAGCACCAAAGTTGCATCGATCCCGTAACCGGCGAGCGCGTCCAGGCGGTCTTCCAGCGTCGTTATCAACCGCAAATCTGCTTCCGGAGCGTGTACCTGCACCGGATGCGGGAAGAAAGTAATCGCGACTGCGAGTGCTTCCCGCTCCCGCGCACGATCCACGCAAGTTCGCGCAAGTTTTTGGTGTCCGCGGTGGACGCCGTCAAAGTTTCCAATAGTCGCAACGGAGCGCATATTCGGAGGGATCTCCTCCAAACTGCGCCACACGGTCATCACCATTGTGTTCGCCGATTCCTTAAATGTTTGTGAAAGTTTTCCTAGCTGTCTTGCGTTTACGCTTCAGTCTTTTCGTGTCCGCCGCAGCCGCATCCCTGGCCGCCGTGTCCGTGTCCACGCCCCTGGCCGCGTCCCTTGCCACCGCAACCACAGCCGCCCTGACCGTGGCCCTTACCTTCGCCGTGGCCTTTACTCTGACCGTGGCCATGTCCTCCGCAGCCGCAGCCACCCTGGCCCTGGCCATGTCCGTGTCCTCCACAGCCGCATCCAGAGCCACGTTCCTTGCCTGCAGCGCTGATGTCTCGCAGTCCAAGTTCGTTCTGGGGATTATGCATTGGAAACCTCCGTGATCTCCGTTTTCTTCTTCTATGTTCGCTAATCGAGGGGCCCGGTTGCAAATACAACAACCGGCTCATACTTATCGCCCGCACGTTTGACCAACGCGCGTACGTTTCCGTTCCACAGGCACGCCGCGATCTCACCGTCCGGCGTTCGCGGCCGCAACTTGGTCACGTTTCCGTGCCGCATTGCTTCAGCTTCTTCATATTCGAGGTCGAGGCTCGCAAACTGTTCGGTGCAAGCCCGCGTCAGTGGAATGACGGGAATCGGTTCAGGCGACTCAGCGGGCTGGCTTTCAACGTGCGCAATGAGCTGGTCGATGGTCTGCGCGTCCTGCAGGGTCCACTTCCCCACTCGCGTCCGACGCAGCCGCGTCAGGATGCCACCCGTACCCAGGGCTCCTCCGAGGTCCCGCGCGATAGCGCGCACATAGGTCCCCGAGGAACACTCGACGTCCAAATCAAATGAGCTCACAGCCACGTCCTCGCCGTCAATACGAACGATTTCGGACTTAATTTCACTGGTGCATTCCAGGCGCGAAATGGTCACCGGGCGCGCAGGAATCTCCACTTTTTCGCCCGCGCGATGCCGCGCGTGTGCTCGTTCGCCATCAATTTTTATGGCGGAAACAGTTGTGGGAACCTGCATTATTTCACCGCGCAATTTATCCAGTTCCGCTTCCAAAACCACGTTGACGTCCGTCGCACCCGCAGTTGCGTCGTCCGCGGAAGCTGTCAAGTCATCCAGAATCGGACTGACGTCTTCCGAGGCCACGTTGACTAGCTTCGATACGGCATTGACGTCGACTCCAGATGCCTTATTCTCGAGGGCGTGGCTGCCACGCGCGGAAATCACGACGCCCTCGGAATCATCTGTGTCGGTAGTGATGCCCAGTTGGACGGTCGCGGAATATGCTTTGTCGGCTCCTACGATGTGTGTGAGCAGGCGGGTCGCTTTCCCAATCCCAATCACGAGGACGCCCGTTGCCATCGGGTCTAAAGTGCCGGCGTGCCCAACCTTGCGGGTAGCTGCAAGTCTGCGGACCGCGGCTACCACATCGTGGCTGGTCACGCCGGCCGGTTTATCAACGATTAGCAGGCCGTCCGGTGCAGTGACCGACGACCGCGGGACGTCCAAACCTCGCTTCGGGCGATTACTCGTCGGCACTCTTGTACGGGTCTTCGTCGCCAGCGTACTGCGATGAACGTGCCTGTTCGGCAAGGCGCTCGTCGGCTTCGCGGGCTCGCGCTAGTGCCTCTTCAATCTGAGCGGCCGACTGCGGTAGTGCGTCTGCCTGGAACTCAATGGTAGGAGTCAGCCGAATGCCCAGCGCTTTACCCACTTCGGAGCGGATTAGCCCCTTCGCAGATTCAAGGGCGCGAGCACTGTTAGCGGCCTCGTCTTCGGAGCCCAGCACGGTGTAAAAGACGGTCGCATGCTGCAGGTCACCCGTCACTCGAACGTCCGTGATGGTCACGAATCCCAGTCGAGGATCCTTAATTCGACGTTCCAACAGACGTGCAACGGTCTGCTTAATCCGGTCGGCAACCTTTCGCTGGCGGTTTTGATCAGCCATGAGGGTCTCCTTTCGTAGTCCTAATGTCATAACTTACCGGTAATTAACTCTGGCCCCCACTTCTCAGCGGGGGCCAGAGCGTTAGAGAGAGTTTATTCCCGCGCCTTTTCGCGCATCTCCCAGGTTTCGATGATGTCGCCTTCCTGGATGTCCTTCCAGCCAAGAGTCATACCGCACTCGTAGCCTTCGCGGACTTCGGTAACATCGTCCTTCTCGCGACGCAGGGATTCGACGGTGAGGTCGTCCTTGACGACTACTCCATCGCGGATCAGGCGGGCAGAGCTGCCACGCTTGATAGTTCCCTTGCGGACGATCGAACCAGCAATGTTGCCGAACTTGCCCGACTTGAACACCTGGCGAATCTCGGCGGTGCCAAGCTGGACCTCTTCGTAGATCGGCTTGAGCATACCCTTGAGGGCCGCCTCGACTTCTTCCAGCGCCTGGTAGATGACGGTGTAGTACTTGATCTCAACGCCCTCTTCATCAGCAAGACTTGCGACCTGCTCATTAGGACGAACGTTGAAGCCGATGATTACAGCGTCATCAACGGTTGCGAGGTTGACGTCGTTCTGCGTGATCGCACCGACACCGCGGTGAATGATGCGTAGCTGAACTTCGTCACCAACATCGATCTTGAGCAGTGAGTCTTCCAGGGCCTCAACAGCACCGGAGACGTCACCCTTGATGATGAGATTGAGGGTGTCAACCTTGCCTTCCTTGAGGACCTTATCGAAGTCTTCAAGTGTGACGCGCTTGCGGCGGCGAGCCAGCTGGGCTTGACGCTCAGCAGATTCACGCTTGTCCGCAATCTGGCGGGCAGTCCTGTCATCGGGTGCAACCAGGAACGAGTCACCTGCACGCGGCACGGACGTAAGTCCGAGCACCTGCACTGGCCTTGACGGTCCCGCAGCCTCGACCTCATTACCCCATTCATCGAACATCGCGCGAACGCGACCGTACGACGGTCCGGCGACCAGTGCGTCACCAACGTACAGGGTTCCGCGCTGGACCAGCATGGTTGCGACAGCACCGCGACCACGGTCGAGGTTACCTTCAATCGCAACACCACGAGCTTCCGTATCCGGGTTCGCTTCCAGATCAAGCGCAGCGTCTGCGGTTAGCAGGACTGCTTCAAGAAGGTCGCCAATACCCTTGCGCTGCTTAGCGGATACGTCAACGAACATGACGTCGCCGCCGTATTCTTCAGCAACGAGGTTGTACTCGGTCAACTGCTGGCGGATCTTGTCGGGGCTCGCTGTGTCCTTATCAATCTTGTTAACAGCGACCACGATCGGTACGTCAGCAGCCTGGGCGTGGTTGATC
>DUQT01000053.1 GCA_012837655.1 Actinomyces sp.
ACAATGTTGCTCCGGGCCACTGCTTTGCCTGGCGGCTATCTAAATCATCAAAGACCAATCGGCCATGACAAAGGGCCGCCAGACCAAGACGTGTCAGAAATCAGTTGGATTCCTGGACGCTCTTCATCCACGCCTCGACGTCTGCCACGGTGCGAGGGATGTGTTCGGAAATGCGGGTCACAGTTCCGTCCTCGTTAACTAGGACGTCGTCTTCTATGCGCACGCCGATTCCGCGGTATTCTTCGGGAACGGCGAGGTCATCTTCGCGGAAGTACAGTCCCGGTTCGATGGTGAATACCATGCCGGGTTTGAGTTCGGCGTCAAGGTACATTTCGCGTCGCGCCTGCGCGCAGTCGTGCACATCGATGCCCAGGTGGTGGCTGGTGCCGTGCGGCATCCAGCGGCGATGCTGCTGACCCTGCGCGGACAGTGATTCCTCGGCGGAAACTGGCAGAATGCCCCATTCCTCAAGCTGGTGAGCAATCGACTCCATCGCAGCCTCGTGCACGTTTCGGAACCGCGCGCCCGGCTTATTTGCTGCCACTAACGCGGCCTCGCACGCATCCAAAACAGCGTTGTAAACCCGCGCCTGAACCTCTGTGAACTTACCGTTGACCGGCAACGTCCTCGTAATATCTGCGGTGTATAGCGAATCAAGTTCCACGCCCGCGTCAACCAAAATCAGGTCGCCATCCTTGACCTGGCCGTCGTTATCAATCCAGTGAAGCGTGTTCGCGTGATTTCCAGACGCGGCAATCGTGTCATATCCGAGGCCGTTGCCGTGCTCACGCGCACGAGCTCCAAAGGCGCCCTCAACGACGCGTTCTCCGCGGGGATGATCGATCGCGCGGGGGAGTGACTTGATAATTTCTTCGAAGCCCTCCTTGGTCGCGTCAACGGCTAGGCGCATCTGGTCAACCTCGTAGGCGTCCTTTTGCAGGCGGATCTCAGATAGCTTTTCCTGGAGCTCGTCGTCGATCGCGTTGGCGTCATTGCCGTGGGGCAGGCCGACCTGCTGGCGGATTTCATTAACCATCGAGAGGATGTTCGCATCGGCCTCGCGCACGATTCGCAACTGGATTTGGCCGGCGTCCTTCGAAAGGAAGTCGTGCAGTGTGTCGATGTGGCGGCACTTGAGGCCGGTCATCGCTTCCATCTCCGCTAGGGACGGGCGTGCGCCGACCCAGAACTCGCCGTAGCGGGCGTCGGCGTAGAACTCTTCAGAAGAACGCGATGCGCGCGGCTTGAAGAACAGCACTGCTTCATGCGTGTGCTCTGAGCCCTCACTGGTCGGTTCCAAAACGACCACGGAATCGGGTTCGAGCTCGCCGCCCAAACCAGTCATGTGTGCGAAAGAGGAGTGGGCGCGGAACCTGTAATCAGTGTCGTTACTGCGGACTTTCAACTGTCCCGCCGGGATTACGAGGCGCTCACCGCGGAAGTTCTCGCCAACCAAATCGTGGCGGGCCTGCAGAAAATCTGCCGCTTCATTGCGGGGCGGCATTTCCGTGGAGCGCGGCGCCCAGTTCGTCCCAATAAAATCTTTGAAAGCCGATGAGTTCGGCCGGCGCGACCGGTTATCACCACGGTCGGCCATGGATTGTTCAACCTTTTCTTCGTTTTCAGTCATATCAACATTGTCTACCTTTTACCCGTGGGATTCATCCTCGCTAAGATCCCAACCGGATCCCCGCTCAGCTTGCACTCGAGTCCCCGCTCAGGTTGCACTCGCACTCACGCTCAGTTCACGCTTGGGTCCCCGCTAAGATCGCACCCGGATCCCCGCTCGTTCATACTCAGATCCCAGCCGGATCTGCGCCAAGATGCGCACTAAGACGCGGCGGGCAATACCGTGAAATATGCTGGAGAAATGGCACTCATCGATCCGCACACGCACACCCTGGAATCCGACGGCACCGACACGCCCACGGAGCTCATGCAAAACGCCGCGAAAGCCGGTCTCGACGTCGTCGGCCTGACCGACCACGACGTCACGCACGGTTGGGATGAAGCCACCGCAGCCGTATCTGAAACGGGCGTCTCACTACTGCGCGGCATGGAAATGTCGTGCGCGTGGAACGGAATCACCGTTCACCTGCTGTCCTATTTGCACGACCCGCGCAACGAAGCGCTCCTCGCCGCCGCCCGTAAAACCATCGATTCGCGCGAAAACCGCGCCCGAATCATGGTCGAAAGATTATCGGTCGACTATCCGATCACGTGGGAAGACGTCCTCAATTTCGCGCCCGAGGACGGGGCTGTCGGACGCCCTCACATAGCGGATGCCCTTATTGCTGCGGGCGCTTTTGAAAACCGCAACCAGGCGTTCGAGTGGGCACTTCACCCGCGCGGCCCCTACTACTATCACCACTGGGCGCAGGACCCAATCGTTGCGGTTCAACAGGTACGAGCCGCCGGCGGAGTCCCCATCATTGCCCACCCGCGCGCCCGCATGCGGCAAAAACTGCTACCCATCCGCGTCCTCATGGACATGATTGACGCAGGGCTGGCTGGGATTGAAGCAAACCATCCTGATCACGCGGCAAGGGACGTTAAATTTCTTCGTGAAATCTCAGCTGAGCGTGGCCTGCTAGTGACCGGGTCTTCCGACTATCACGGTACAGGCAAGCCAAACTGGCTGGGTCAGAACACCACGCCCGCGGAAGTGATCCAAGAAATTGAGCACCAGGGAACCCTTGAAATCGTTAGACCCTAGGGCGCGTAGATAGTTCATTTTCGAGGGCGTGAGGGGTTCATCAATGTTTAGGGGTTGCACTCGAGCTGAACTCGAACGCAACCCCTAACTTGTTACTGCTTAGTCGTTGTGATTCTTGCGGATACGCCTGCGCTGGCGCTTCTTGCCCTGGCCGTGGCTTTCACCGTCGCGGCCCTGGCCACGCCCTCGAGAACGAGAACGACGAGTACCACCCTTGGCACCGCGACCACCATTTCGGTTCCTGCCGCCACGGCGACGGCGACCGCGCTCTCCCTTGCCGGAAACGTCGACGAACTCCTCGGCCTCCAAGCCGGGGCGGGTTCGCTTTGAGCGGGGAAGTCGGCCCGTGACGTCAGTGGGAATGTCGAGGTCGGTGTATAGGTGCGGGGAAGTGTGGTAGGTCTCCAATGGGTCGGGAACTCCCAGACCAAGGGCGTTGGAGATTAGGCTCCAGCGCGGCACGTCATCCCAGTCAACAAAGGTGACAGCAGTACCGGATGCCCCTGCACGACCGGTTCGGCCAATGCGGTGTAGGTACGTCTTCTCGTCCTCGGGGCACTGGTAGTTAATTACGTGGGTGACATCGTCAACATCGATGCCGCGTGCGGCCACGTCCGTTGCCACCAGCACGTCGACCTTGCCCTTGCGGAAAGCGCGCATTGCCTGCTCGCGGGCACCCTGTCCGAGGTCGCCGTGAAGCTCAGCGGTAGCGAAACCGCGTCCACTCAGATCCCTTGCAACAGATGCCGCTGTTCGCTTTGTCCTGGTGAAAATGATCGTCAAGCCGCGCCCTCGTGCCTGAAGGATGCGGG
>DUQT01000054.1 GCA_012837655.1 Actinomyces sp.
GAACCTCCTTTGCTATACCCGGTGGAACCGTAGGGAGCTGAAATGACTCAACTAAGTGACCTTCGACCGCTTTCGCAACCATCCATCAACCCAAAGGATCTGGTTGCCGCAGTTTCGGCCAAGTTGCTTCGAGAATCTGACGAACCAATTAGGGGTGTCACGCTTGACTCTAAGGATGTCCAAGCTGGCGACCTCTTCGTTGCAATTCCAGGATTCAAGCGGCACGGCGCAGAATTCGCGGGGATGGCAATCGAGGCCGGTGCTGTAGCAGTCGCGTCGGATAAATCCGGCCTCGAAATTGTTGCAAACGAATATCCAAACGTGACCCTGATTGAAGTGGACGATCCGCGAAAGTGGGCGGGACGGGCCGCGGCGTACGTGTGGGGAAATCCTGGGTTTGACCTCACGATGGTGGGCATCACGGGCACGAACGGGAAGACGACGACCACGCACTTTGTGCACCATGCGCTAACTGAGTTGGTTGGGCCAACGCTCATGATCGGAACGGTTGGCATCACGCTGGGAAGTACGCACGTTGATTCGGAGCGCACGTCGCTCGAAGCGCCGCTACTGCATCGCATTTTGGCGTGGGCGAAGGAAAAGGGCGCGCAAAACGTCGTCATGGAGGTGTCTTCACACGCCCTGGACTTGCACCGGGTTGAAGGCGTGACCTTTGACATGGCAGCATTCTTGAACCTGCAGCGCGACCACCTGGATTTTCACAAAACCATGGAGGCCTACTTCGCCGCCAAGGCAATGCTTTTTGAGCCAGACCTTGCCATGCGCGGAATAGTTTGCGTAGACGATGAGTGGGGCCAAAAACTCAGCCGTCAAACGTCCATTCCCATTGAGCGCGTTACCACGCACAGCAACATTGACGAGGGCGCAGCTGAGTGGCGCGTTGGATTCCACACTCTGAATAAGACGGATGCGGGAACGGACCTTGAGGTTGCGACTCCGCATGGGGTTGTGAACATGCACTGCCCGCTTCCGGGTGTGATTAATGTGCAAAACCAGATGGTTGCGCTGGCTGTCGTGGCTGGTCTGGGACTGCCGGTACAGGAGGTAGCCACAGCGCTGGCCAGCACGCCGCAGGTACCTGGCCGCATGGAAGTTATCGCCAAGCGCAGTGAAGACACTCCACTGGTGATTGTCGACTTTGCCCACACCCCTGACGCTATGCGCAGTGCCTGCAACGCCCTCGACCCTGTAACACCCGGACGACTTTGGTGCCTTTTTGGGGCAACGGGGGACTGCGATCGCGGCAAGAGGCCGATTATGGCGGAAGCGGCGGCGCAAAGTGCGGACGTGGTGATACTCACCGACGATGACATTTACACCGAGGACCCGGCTGCGATTCGAGCTGAAGTTGCAACTGGATTTACGGACGCGGAAATGAGGGCTCACCAGCTTTGGGAAGACGACAGTCGCGCTCACGCCATTCATGCGGCCGTGCTGGGAGCTTCACCGCAGGACACTGTTTTGATCGCGGGGCGCGGTCACGAAACTATTCAGATGATCGGTGAGGATCCCCACCCTCTGGATGACCGATTTGAGGCACGCGAAGCTGTCAAAATGAGGGAGCAGGCACGACCTGTTGACATGGAGATTTGGGACTCGCCACGGGGAGACGTTCCGAAGTTACGCAACATCCCAAAAACGTGGGAAGATTTGAAGCATCACGATACGACGACGTCTCGATGACACTGGTAGATGGAGAAATAGCTCATGAAGTACACAGCAGACTGGATTGCGCGGGCCGTTGAGGGCCGGCTCGTTGGTGAAGACACCACCGTGACCGGTGGAGTATTCACCGACTCTCGAGACTGTCAGGATCAGTCGCTGTACGTCGCCCGAATCGGGGAGAGCGCCGATGGGCACGACTACCTGGACTCCGCCGTAGAGCACGGCGCGGTCGCCGCAATCGTCACCCGAGAAGACGTGGGGCCTGAGAAGCTGACTCGGATCGTGGTTTCTGACGCCACCAAGGCGCTGGGTCTGCTGGCAAAAGCGCACCTTCGCAAGCTTCGCGACGAAGGGGACATCGACGTAATCGCCATCACCGGTTCGGTTGGAAAGACCACTACGAAGGACCTCACTGCGGGAATCCTGCAGACGTTTGGTCCGACGATCGCTCCGAAATCTTCATTCAATAACGAGGTCGGAATGCCGCTAACAGTCTTGAGGGCGGACCGACACACGCGTTACCTGGTGCTTGAGATGGGCGCTTCTGGCCCGGGACACCTGCAGTATCTGACGCAGATTGCACCACCCGACATTGCGGTGGAACTAGCTGTTGGTCGCGCACACCTGGGCGGATTTGGCTCGGTGCCTGCACTTGCCCACGCCAAGGCTGAACTCGTGGAGGGCTTGGCAAAGGGCGGCACCGCGATTTTGAATCGGGACGACCAAAACGTTTACAACATGTCCTCACTTGCAAACGGCCCAGTTGTGTACTTCTCGGCAACCGGCAAGTCCGGCGCAGACGTTAGGGCAACCCACATCAAACTTGATGAGAACTCCTGCCCCGCATTCGATCTGGAGGCAGGCGATGTGCTGAAGAGGGTGCACCTGGGACTGGTTGGTCGCCACCAGGTGTCCAATGCGCTCGCTGCGATCAGCGTGTGCCTGACACTTGGCCTGGATTCTGCCCGCGTCGTTGAAACCCTGAATAGCTTGCGTGCACAAAGCCCGCACCGCATGCATGTTTTTGAAGCTGAAGGGGCCACCTTCATAGATGACTCCTACAACGCGAACCCTGATTCCATGAAGGCCGGACTTGAGGTCCTGGGACGCCTGGGTGAGCGCGGAAATCGCCGCATCGCGGTGCTTGGCGTCATGCTGGAACTTGGGAAAGCTTCAGCATCCCTGCACCGTGAAGTTGGTCGCCTAGCCGACGAAGCTCGCGTTGACGTGCTTATCACCGTTGGCGAGGGCGCAGAACCGATAGCCGAACCTCTGCGAGGTAAGGCTGACATCCACCACTTTGAGACCGCGAAGGAGGCCGGTGACCTGCTTCGGAATTTGGTTCAGCCCGGTGACTTCGTATTCTTGAAGGGGTCAAACGGCTCGGGCGTTTGGAAGATCGCAGACGAGTTTTCTGCTGTATAACATTCAACCGGAGGATAAGAAGTGGTAGCCATAGTTGTTGCGACGGCCGTTTCACTAGTCGTCGCACTGTTCGGCACCAGAGCTTTCATTGGGCTCCTCGTTCGTAAGAACTACGGTCAGTTCATCCGCCAGGATGGGCCAACCCAGCACTTTACGAAGCGTGGAACCCCAACGATGGGCGGTGTCGTCATCATCGCGGCATCCGTCATCGGGTGGCTTGTCGGACACTTGGCTATCGGAGCGTGGCCGGACCTGTCGTCCAGCCTGCTCATGTTCCTCTTCATCGGCCTAGGCATAGTCGGATTCCTAGACGACTACATCAAGATCAAGAACCAGCGCTCACTTGGCCTGAACCCGGCGGCAAAGATTCTTGGCCAGCTAACTATTGGAACCGTGTTTGCAGGGCTTGCGTTAAGCTTCCCCGATGCGCGTGGCAATACTCCGGCCTCGACGAAAATATCTATCGTGCGCGACCTGGACTGGGCTGATCTGGCGTTTGCCGGTGGCGCGCTGGGCGTAATCCTGTTCATCTTGTGGGCGAACTTCCTGGTTACGGCGTGGTCCAACGCGGTGAACCTGACGGATGGCCTGGACGGACTTGCGACGGGTGCGTCCATGTTCGTCTTTGGTGCTTACACGATCATTGCGATCTGGCAGTACTACCAGTCCTGCGCTGTGCAGATCACGAATATTAACGTCTGTTATGAAGTCAGAGACTCCGTCGGCCTGGCGGTGGCATCCGCTTCAATCGTTGGAGCAGCATTCGGGTTCCTGTGGTGGAACGCAGCGCCCGCGCAGATCTTTATGGGCGACACGGGATCCCTGGCACTGGGTGGCGCTCTGGCGGGACTTTCAATCCTGACTCACACTCAGTTCCTGGCAGTCATCATCGGTGGCCTGTTCGTTGTCATCGTGATGTCCGATGTCATCCAGATTGGCGTCTTCAAAATGACTGGTAAACGAGTCTTTAGAATGGCACCGCTACATCACCACTTCGAACTTCTGGGATGGAAAGAAATCACGATCGTGATCCGGTTCTGGATTATCGCAGGACTGTTCGCCGTGGTTGGCCTGGCCCTGTTCTACGGGGAGTGGGTGGCCAGGCTATGAGCGACTGGCTCCAGTCAAACATTGCCGTAATCGGTCTTGGCCGGTCCGGTAGGGCAGCCTTTGACGCGCTGGCAGAACTGGGCGCCAAGCCGATCGGATTCGACCGCAACGAACCCGCAGAATACGCCGCATTTGCCGAGAATCCTGAACAGTTCGTCATCGGCACCGATGACGCTCAGGTAGAAGCGCTGCGCAGCGGTAACTTCGACCTGGTCGTTGTTTCCCCAGGAATACCCCCGCACTCACCCGTATTTGAAGCCAGCAACGCCCTCGGACTTGAAATTTGGGGCGAAGTCGAACTTGCATGGCAGATTCAAAAACACCTTGGCAAAGACATATCCTGGCTGACCGTCACGGGAACGAACGGGAAAACGACGACTGTTGGACTGCTCGGGTCGATTTTGAAAGCGGCGAATATCCCGTCTGCGGTTGTTGGCAACGTTGGTAATCCAATCGTGTCGACAATCATGCACGAGGACGTTTCTGCGCTTGCTGTTGAGCTGTCTAGCTTCCAGTTGTTCACGACTCGCTCCGTGGAGCCGGTGGCGTCGGTGTGTTTAAACGTGGATTCTGACCACCTGGACTGGCATGAAACGGTTGAAAATTACGTCGCTGCGAAGGCGCGAGTGTATGAGAACACTCGGGTGGCGTGCGTGTATGACGCGAATGACCTGGATATTGAGAACATGGTCGCGCAGGCCGACGTCATCGAAGGTGCACGTGCGATCGGATACACGTTTGACGTGCTGGCCGTATCCCAGGTGGGGATTGTTGAAGACTTTTTTGTAGATCGCGCGTTTGTGCCGAATAGGCACACGGAGGCGCTCGCGGTCGCGGCGATTTCAGATCTGGCGCACTTTGCGGGTCCGCACCCGTCGAAGGCGATCATTGAGGATGCACTGGCAGCGATCGCGCTCGCACGCGCACTGTCGGCCTCCGGAGCCGGCTTCGAGATTGATGAAGATGCGATCACTGCCGGACTTCGCAACTACCAGCCGGCGGGGCATCGTCGCGAAATCGTTGCTGAAAATGTTGCAGACATGACGTGGATTGACGACTCTAAGGCCACGAATGCACACGCTGCCGCGGCCTCACTGGCAGGGTTCCCACCGCGCAGCGTCATCTGGATTGCCGGCGGCGACGCGAAAGGACAGGATTTCCACGCCCTGGTGCGCGAAGTTGAGCCTGTATTGCGTGGCGTCGTAGTTATCGGAGCCGACCCAAGTACAGTTACAAACGCGCTTCAAGATGTCGCTCCGAACATTCCACACGTCGTCGTTGATGGTCACGAAGACTGGATGTACAGCGTCGTCAACGAGGCCGTGGCACTGTCGCGGCCAGGGGACACGGTTGTACTCGCACCGGCGTCTGCGTCGTGGGATCAGTTCAAGAGCTATGCCGAACGCGGGGAGGTGTTCCGCGCGGCAGTCAAGAAGCTTGACGAGGCGTGGAAAGCCCAGATGGATGGGGGAGGACAGTGATTGCGAAACTCAAGGCACGTATTCCCCAGATTGAATTTCGCTCAAACAAGACTGACGATCCGCCATCACCGGTAACCACCTACTACCTGATCCTGGTTCCGGTGATCAGTCTTATAGTCGTCGGTTTCATCATGGTGTTCTCCGCATCCACAGTGCGGGTTATTTCGCAGGGGGAAAACCCCTACTTTGCCTACATCCGCAACCTGGTGATTATGGCGTTTGGCGTAATCGGGCTTGTCATTTCGATGCGGATCCCAGAAAAGACCTGGAAGGCAGTGACACTGCCCGTATTTCTGGCAACCCTGGTCATGCAGTTCGCGGTTATCACGCCCCTGGGCGTGGAATCAGGTGGTAACACGAACTGGATCATGATTCCGGGTATCCCGTTCGTAATCCAGCCCTCGGAAGCACTGAAACTTGGAATGGCCCTCTTTATTGGGTGGGTGCTAACCAAATCAACAATCGATTCAACCAACCCGGTTCACGTTGGCGTGAATGTAGGTATTCCGCTCGCGATCGCCCTCGGCGGCGTCATGCTGGGGCACGACCTGGGCACCGCCCTCATATTTGTTGCGCTGGCGGTTGGCGCTCTAGCGGCCGCAGGCGTGCCGGGCAAGTGGTTCGCAATAGTTGGGGGAGTGGGCGCCCTGTTTGTGGGGTTTGCTCTATTTAGTAACCAGTCTCGGTTGCACCGCGTCATTAGTGTTTTGCCGGGCTTTAGGGAGCCGCCCAACACGTCGGCTCCGGAACAGGGCGACCACGCGCTGTGGGCGCTGGGGTCAGGTGGTTTGACGGGTGTTGGCCCGGGAGCTTCAAAGGAAAAGTGGAACTACCTGGCAGAAGCGCACACAGACTTCATTTTCGCGATCCTGGGTGAGGAACTGGGTCTGATTGGGACGATGTTCGTTGTGATCGCGTTTGGCGTTATGGTGTACGGGTTTTATCGCCTGATTATGAACCACCGCTCCGATTACGCGCGGATCGTGACAGGTGCGATAGGCATGTGGATTGGCTCCCAGGCGCTGGTCAACATGGGGGCTGTAGTTGGACTAACTCCGATCATTGGCGTGCCGCTGCCCCTGATTTCGACTGGCGGTTCCGCTTTTGTCGCAACCTGTGTAGCTCTGGGCATAGTATTGAGTTTCGCCCGGCGCGACACTGGGATGGAAAAAGCCTTCGGGATTCGCACACTGCTGCGTGATCCCAGGAAATAGTGAGGAGACCAAATGATTTCCCGATTTGCAGGTGCCCGCGTACTGCTTGCAGGCGGAGGCTCCGCAGGACACGTGAACCCACTACTTGCAGTAGCTGCCGCTTTGAAAGATCGCGGTATTGAAGCTGAAGCACTGGGAACCTCACAGGGACTTGAAAGCGACCTGGTTCCAGAAGCTGGTCTCAAGCTAAACACCATCCAGAAAGTCCCCGCTCCCCGTCGCCCAAACAAGGCGGCGCTTCGCTTCCTTCCCGATCTACGCCAGACCGTTAAGGACGTCGAAAAAATCATTGAGGAGGGCGGAATCGAGGCCGTAGTTGGCTTTGGCGGATACGTTTCGGCTCCGGCATACCTGGCTGCCCGCAACCTGGGTGTTCCTGTTGCGATTCACGAACAGAACGCACGCCCGGGACTGGCGAACAAGCTGGGCGCCCGTTTTGCAGATGCCGTGGGAGTCACCTTTGAAAACACTCCGCTAAAGGCACGCAAGGGAATAACTGAAACTGTGGGCCTGCCTTTGCGTCCGCAGATCCAGGAACTGGCAAGGCAGCGAACCACAGTTGAGTCACGCGTGGAGAGCCGCGAGAAAGCTGCACGAGCACTCGGCCTGGATCCGCGCAATCCAATCATGCTGATCACGGGTGGCTCGCTTGGAGCTAAGAAACTAAACGACGTGATGGTAGGTTCAGCCGACGCATTCCAGGACCGCCACCAGATCATTCACCTGACCGGAAAGGGCAAGTCGGAAGGCATGGAAGAAGCCGTGCGAAAGTCCGGCTTCAAGGGAACCTGGATCATCAAAGAATACGCAACCGACATTGAGAACCTGTTCGCAGCGGCCGACCTGGTCGTCAGCCGATCCGGAGCAGGCATGGTCGCCGAACTGACCGCGCTAGGTCTGCCCGCCGTATACGTGCCCCTACCCATCGGCAACGGAGAACAGCGCCTCAACGCCACCGAACAGTACGAAGCCGGCGGCGCACTCATCTTCCCCGACAAAGATTTCAACGACCACATCGTCCGAACCCACATCGCACCGCTCCTAGACTCCGGCGACCGCCTAGCAAAAATGGCAAACAACTCACGCAGGCTGGGTCGCATCGACGCCTCCGAGCGCATGGCCGACATCGTCGAAGCAGTCCTCTCACCAAAACTCGGAGTCCACTAGTGAGCAACGAAACTAATCCCACCAATCCAGCCGACGGCGCCGAATCAGCTAACGACGCCCAACCTGCGGAAGGCGCTGGCGTCCAGTCTGCGAACGGCGCCGCCGCCGAAACTGGCCACCGCGTCAACGGCGTCAGCGCGGAAACAGGTGGCGTCAGCGCCCCGCGCGGCGGCGGACCAGCCGACGGCGCGCAATACCACCTAATCGGCATCGGAGGCGCCGGCATGTCAGTCGTAGCCGAACTCCTCCACGCCCAGGGTGCCACCGTTACCGGATCCGACGCAGTCGACTCCCCAAACATCCACCACCTCCGCGCCCTCGGCATCCCCAGCTTCATCGGACACAATGCGCAGCAGGTCCCACCCCACGCGCGCATCGTCGTCTCCACCGCCGTCCGAGACACCAATCCGGAGCTTGCCGCCGCACGCGCTCGCGGTCAGGAAGTCATCCATCGGTCGCAGGCCCTAGCTATTGCTGCGGAAGGAATGGACTTCATCGCCGTCGCTGGAGCACACGGCAAAACGACGACCTCCGGCATGCTCGCCGCGGCACTTTCCGCCACGGGGGCGGACCCATCCTTCGCCGTCGGGGGAGTAGTCACCGGATTCGACACCGGCGCTCACCTTGGCGGTTCAAATATTTTCATCGCGGAAGCAGATGAATCAGACAAGTCTTTCCTGAACTACAGCCCCCGCATCGCCCTCGTGACAAACGTCGAACCCGACCACCTTGACAACTATGGTTCACGTGAAGCGTTCGAACAGGCATTTGTTGACTTCGCGGCGAAAATAGTTGACGGTGGATTACTTGTCGTTTGTTCAGATGACGAGGGCGCAGCTCGGCTAGGTAAGAATTATTCCGAGACACACGGTGGCCGAGTCGCATCGTATGGAACTAAGACGCCGGCGATGCTCGACGAGCTGGGGCTTTGGCATGCCCCAGATCATGCGGTCATCACGAAACGAAAGCTGGATGCATCTGCGGCTTCGGCGACCGTGCTTTATCGCGACGAAGAGATTTCCCTGCAGCTCGCGATCGGCGGTGAACACAACCTCTTGAATGCGACAGGTGCGCTGCTGGTGGGGATTGAGCTCGGCGTTGAACCGCAGGAAATGGCGCGGGCACTCGGAACTTTCCGCGGTACTGGACGCAGGTTCGAGTTCCGCGGGGAAGTTGATGGAAAGCGCATTTTTGATGACTACGCGCACCACCCATCGGAGATCGTAGCCGCACTGAAGCAAGCTCGAATCGAAGCGGGTGACGGCCACGTCCTCGTGCTTTTCCAACCGCACTTATTTTCACGCACGCAGAACTTTGCGGACCGATTTGCGCAGGCCTTTCAACTGGCCGACCAGGTGTACTTCACGGATATTTTCGCGGCGCGAGAAGATCCGGTTCCAGGCGTGACGTCTGCACTCATAGCCGATCAGGTTCCGGGTTCAAAGTTTGTGCCCGACATGGTTCAGGCCGCGAAAGCGATGGCCGACCAAGCACAGCCGGGCGATCTGTGCATGACCGTAGGTGCTGGAAGTGTCACCACGATGGTTCCGGTCATCTTGGATAGGTGGAAGAACGGCGAATGAGGCGCCCCGGGGTCCCGCAGACTCCTCGATCACATGAACCAAACGATCGAGGAGCCGCAACCGAATCCAAACGGGACCACCACGCGTCAAATCGCGGGCAAGAGATCTCGCGAAAAGAACGAAAACAACGCGTTGAAGAACGTCGCCGGCAACAGGCCGGCAAATCGCGGGGCCACGTCGAGGGCGGGCACGATTCGCCACACCAAAACGACAAATCTCAAGACGGTCGCGCACACGAATCACACCGCGGAACTGGTATAGCGCGGGAGGCGCACGACCAACGCCGCGAGTTCGGCAAGGCGCAGGGTGGGGAATCTCATGGCACGAAGCGTGAATCTGGGGCCTTCAAGTCGCGCATAGGCCTGCCGGGCCGCAAGCCGTCGAAGGCTGTTGAGAAGTCTCAACCCAATAATGTGTCGAGGTACTCTCGAGGTGGTTTGCGCCGCTACTTCACGCCGAAACGAGCATCGCAAACCTTCGGGTCACACGAGCGCACCATCGAACTTGA
>DUQT01000055.1 GCA_012837655.1 Actinomyces sp.
AAAGAAACCAATCGTGTTGTAGCCCCAGTAGTTAGAAAGTCCCTTGCTTTGCAGGTAGGGGTCATTCACAAACTGGTGAACGGGCATCAGCTCGACAGCGTTAATACCGAGGTCCTTCAAGTGCTGAATGACCGCCGGATGTGCCATGCCGGCATAGGTTCCCTGCAGTTGTTCGGGAACCTCCGGGTGAAGTTGCGTCATGCCCTTCACGTGCGTCTCGTAGATGATTGTGTTGTGGTACTCGTGGTTTGGTGGACGGTCGTGTCCCCAATCAAAGTACGGGTTCACAACCACCGAGATCATCGTGTCCTGCGTAGAATCCGCCTGGTTGCGCTGCTCAGGATCATCGAACTTGTACGAATACAGCGACTCGGAGGTCGTTACCTGCCCATCAATAGCTTTTGCGTACGGGTCCAACAGGAGCTTGTTCGGGTCGCAACGGTGACCATTTTCCGGGTCGTAGGGGCCGTGAACGCGGTAGCCGTATCGTTGACCGGGCTGAATCCCAGGTAGGTATGCGTGCCAAACGTGGGCATCAACTTCGGTCAGTTCGATGCGTTGTTCATTGCGTTCTTCGTCTAGCAGACACAGTGTTACTGAGTCGGCGACGGACGAAAAAATCGCAAAATTAGTACCGGAGCCGTCGTATGTGGCTCCGAGAGGATAGGGTTCACCTGGCCAAATCTGCATACCCCAAGCGTGTCATACTCTCGCGTTTCAGGCTAAGAGATAGCCCCACATTGTTAATATTCTCGCGTCTAACGCCTAATTGTCTTTTAAAATTTGCGCCTATTCAGACGCCTCGTTTGCAGGTAGTGCCCACAGCAAATCCTCACGAAGTGTGATTGTCACGAGGTCGCCTGGGCCACCGCTCGGCTCGCCGGCGGGTACGTCTGCCTCGATTGCGCCACGCTCAGTTTCGATGCGTAGGCGGTAGTTCTCTCCGGTGTACGTGCTTTCCACAATTTGGCCGATGTTGCCCCGAATTGGAAAGCGCGAGGACGATTTTGCGGGCTCTATGTGCACAGAGTCCTGGTAACCGATGATGACGACTTCGGTGTCGCCCAGTGGCACTTCTGGTGAGGTAGCGATGGTGAGGTCATTTCCAAGTACGTGTGCATGCGCCAGTACTTCACCGTGCTCGAGCCTCTGGGTACTCGCCCGCGTCGAAATAATTGTGGTGGCGCCCAGGTGCTTGGCGATCGAGATGGATTTGGGACCATCGTGGATTTCTTGCGGAAGATCGTCTTGCAGGATGCGCCCGGCCTCCAAATAGATGATGCGGTCCGCTATCGAGAACGCCTCTTTCACATCGTGCGTGATGTAGATGGACGCGCAGTTCATCCGCCTATGGACTCGCAGGATCTCGTCACGCAGGGTCCTGGCCGCAAATGAATCCACGTGCGCCAAAGGCTCATCAAACAGCAGCACCTTTGGGCGGCGCACCAGGGTTCTGGCAAGCGACACTTTTTGACGCTGGCCCATCGACAGTTCGTTTGGATACCGATCAGCTAAGTCACGAATGTTCAGCACTGTCATCGCAACCATCACCTGTTCATCAGGCGAAGAATCCCGCAGCTCCCGGTTAACAGCAAATGCAACATTTTCTTTAACCGTCATATGGCCAAAGAGGGCGGGAGTGTACATCACCATTGCGCTTGGGCGTTGCTGTGGCGGCATGGCAGTCACGTCCTCGCCGGCCATAAAGACGCGTCCGCCACTGGGACGTTGCAGACCACTGATTAGTCTGAACAGGGTCGATTTTCCAGCGCCGGACGGGCCGATCAGCGCGACCAGTTCACCTGGATAAACGTCCAAGTTAATGTCGTCAAGCAGAGTTTGTCCGTGACGGTTTAGC
This sequence comes from Actinomyces sp., assembly GCA_012837655.1. GTDB lineage: Bacteria > Actinomycetota > Actinomycetes > Actinomycetales > Actinomycetaceae > Gleimia. The sequence continues at coordinate 1,859 of DUQT01000055.1, forward strand.
TTTAGGTCCACCAGACTGAGGCTTGGTGTCATGATCGCCCTATCTTTCGAATGAATCGGACAGACAAAATCACCGTCGTGGTGATCAGTAGTAGCAAAACGATCGCAGAAATCATCAAAGCCAGCGTCGACGCAGTGCCAAATTCAGAGTGGTCAACAAGCCTAAACAAGTAGGGGACCAATAGGGGCGTCGAGGGCGTAGTTACCCACATGATCGGGGCGACGCTTACTGCACTAACTGCAAGCACGATCGTCACTGACATCACTACAGATTGTCGAAGCCACGTTTGAGAGGCCACTCGCGCAGCCTTCGCGACACTTGCTCCAAGGGTCAGTGCTGTCTCGAAATCCTGCCTGGGCAAAACCGTGCCGTACGCGCGAACGCTTAGGTAGGTGAGCGGGGCACTTAGAGTGAGGTATGCGATCACGATAAGAGCTGACGAGAGCAGAGATTGCGAGGTCGGCGACAGGCTTGCCGCCAACAGTGAGGACGGCCCGTAGGCAAGACTCAGTGATGTTCCAGTGGTGGCTCCGGGCATCAGAAGGACCAGTCCAAAGAGGATGTCAACCAGGTACGAGTGCGGGTTGCGAGCCTTGATCCAAAGCCCACTTCCAGCAATCACGATTGACCCGGCAACGGTGAAAACGGAGATCTCAGCTGCAGTGCGAATCACGGTTGGAAAAGCGGGGTCCCATTGCGCCCTCGCGCCATGAAACATGAAAACAATCGGAAGTAGAAGCAGCGCGGAAACCAAACTGGGAAAAGCTATGCGAGGCCAGATGGCCATTGCGACCGGCTGTGAAAACGAAACTCTATTCGAAGCTGGGCCACTACCGTGCAGAGTCGGTAGAAAGAGTCGAGACCCAAGAATGCGGTATCCCAGGGCACCGAGCGAGAAAGTTGCTAGGAGTAGTGCTAACGAAATGCGCGCCGCACCTCCGGTATCACCTAGCGCGGTAGTCAACACCCACACCGCCCTCGACGCGTTTGGATGCGGATAGGACAGCAACGTTGGGACAATCGGGTCAGACACGGCAAGCATGAAAACGACAAGCCACGCCAGAGGCAGACCGCGGCGAAGACTCGGCCAGACGGTGTTCTTGAAAATGTTCCACTCTGAAGCTCCGTTGACTCGACTGACATCGATGAGCGTGAGGGGTACGTTCCAGATGGATACACGCAGTAGCGCGTAGGCATAGGGGAATAGGGCAACAGTAAAACTTGCAAGTAGCGCGGCGCGCCCCATGAAAGGGGGAAGAAACCCCGGATCCAAAAATCCCCCGCGACCAATACCACGACCTATCGCACCACTAATAACAAAAGGGGAGAACGCAGCGGGAATAAGTAGTAGCACATCAAATACGTGTGCCAATCGGCGAGGAAGTGATCGCACGAGGGCAACGACAATACCTGCCACAGCCGTAACAACAAGAGCCGCAATGGCACTATCTAACGTTGACCAAAATACAGCTTCAACTACCTGCAGCCTTCGCAAGTTGGTATCAAGCAGCACCGCTGTCGACACCAGTGCAAGCAGCGGATACCCAATCCCAATCACGAGTGAGACCGCAATAATCGCCCGCGCCGTCCAGTCAAGAAACCTGGACGTGCGATCAGGTGGAGCAAACACACTCACTTTGAAAACTCCAAGTATTCAAAGCTCCACTGCAGCCACGCATCTCTTTGCTCCGCCAATTCGGGCGCGGTCGCATCCAAGACCTTCACATTTGTAGATGCCAAGAACTGCTGGAGATTATCAGGCAAATCCGCATTAATCGGGCTCTGCGGAATGCCCGCTCTGCCCATAGCCTGCTGACCGCGCGCACTTGAAAGCCAGTCAAGAAACTCTTTTGCCTTGCTTTCAGAACGCGAGCCCACCAACAGAGCCGCAGCCCCGACCTCGTAAAACGTACCCTCGTTTGGAAAAACGACCTCCAGATCAACGTTAGGGTCGAAATCCTGCTCGCAGTACGGCGTAAACGTAATTGCAACCCCGGCATCACCAGCCGCGACGGCGCTCGCGGGTGCAGTGCCAGAATGGGTGAATCTACCGACGTTGTCGTACACCTTTTCTAGGTGTTCCTCGGGGTTGTCAAAAAGCTGCGTCTGCGTCCAAAGTGCTGTGAACGCAGTTCCAGAAGTTAGCGGAGAGGACGCGGAAATCCACGTTTTCAAACGCGGGTCTTCAAGGTCTTTCCAACCAGTCGGGTGGGGAAGATTATTTTCCGCGAGGACGTGCGGGTTGATGCAAAAACCTAGGACCGAGCCGTATACGCCAAACCACGCGGCGTGCTCATCCTTGAACTGGTTCGGAATCGAGTCGAAGTACTTGGGACGGTACGGCTCAAGCAAGCCGCGCTTATCTGCAAGTACATAGCTTTCCGACGGTCCACCCACCCAGGCATCAAATTCAGGTTTGCCGCGTTCAGACGTGATCCTCGCTAGGGCTTCAGACGTGGGGAGTCGCAGGAAGCGAGTTGGAATTCCGCTGTCGTGTTCAAAGTCGGCTCGCCACTGTTCGCACACTGATTCCTCGTTGGAACAAAGGAATAGCAGGTCATTTGATGGTGCGCAGGCCGTCAACAGTATGGCCGCGAAGAGGGCGGTTACTAGGGCTCGAGTGCGCATGCTGATCAGTGTAGCCAAGTGGGGCGCGGTAAAACCGCGCCCCACAAGGTTCCCATACATCCAAATGGACGATTACTTAGCGTCGTGCTCTGCTTCGCGCTTAGCCATGAGCTTCTTCTCGTCACGACCAACGATCCCGAAGAGGATCACGGTGATGACTGCGAACACGATGAAGCACATGAACGTGGCGTCCCAACCAAACTTGTGGACGATGATGCCAACACCACTCGAAGCCAGCGTTGCACCCAGCAGGTAACCGAACAGGCCGGTGAATCCAGCTGCGGTTCCCGCAACATTCGTAGGCGACAGGTCAATAGCCTGCAGACCGATCAGCATGACCGGGCCGTAAATCAGGCCACCAATCAGACCAACCAGGGTGATCAGGATCCACATCGGAGTTCCCACCGGCATGAGCCAGTAGGCTGCGATAGCTACCGCGGTTGCCAAGGTGAACAGGATACCGGTACCGGAGCGGTAGCCCTTGAACACGTAGTCAGAGAGCCAACCACACAGGATGGTTCCGAGGATGCCTGCAAGTTCGAACACGGCGTATCCGACCAAGCCGGAGCCGATTTCTGCGTGGTGCTTATCAGCTAGGAACACGGTGATCCAGGACAGCACGCCGTAGCGCAGGGAGTACACGAAGACGTTTGCGACTGCAAGCATCACGATCGTGCGGTTGGTGAGGACGTGCTTAAAGATCATTTCCTTCGCGGACATCTTGGTGGATTCATCCGCAGTGACCTTTGCTGGGTCGTCGCGGTATTCCTCAATCGGAGGCAGACCCTGAGAAACAGGGGTGTCACGGATTAGCAGGAATGCGATAGCTGCAACAATTAGGGCGACAACGGCCGGAACCCAGAATGCAGCCTGCCACTTGTTCGACGTCCATGCCAGGCCGGCGCCAATCAGTGCAGGAAGTGCTGCACCACCAACGTTGTGGGCGGTGTTCCAAAGGGAGGTCTTCCAACCGCGCTCAGACGTGGAGAACCAGTGCACGAGCACACGACCTGACGGAGGCCAGCCCATGCCCTGGAACCAACCGTTAATGAACATGACAGTTGCAAAGATTCCAACTGAGGCTGTAGCCCACGGCGCGAAAGCCACGAGCAGGTTCATAACGGCAGATAGTGCGAGGCCGAGTGGCAGGAAGTACCGAGCGTTCGAACGGTCCGACAGCATTGCTGAGAAGAACTTTGACAGGCCGTAAGAGAACAGCACGGCGTTAGCGATGATGCCGATGCCGACCGTGTCAATGCCAGTATCTTTCATCAGTAGCGGAGCAACTGCCGAAACGTTGTTACGAATCAGGTAGAAGCCGGCGTACCCAATGAAAATGCCCAGGAATACTTGCAACCTGAGGCGTGGGTACAGGTGATCGATCTGATCCTGCGGTAAGCGCTTTGCGGGCGCTGGTGCGCGCAACCACTTTGGGATGCGGGAGTTATTCATTTGGCACTCCAATGTGCGATAGGTATCTGAAATAGCCATTGAGGCTTACATTTCAAGTGTGGATGCCTCCGTGTAACATCCGATTGATACTTGGTCGCACTTGGTAACAGTGCTGTTACACATGTAGCGTGTAGCCTCTGCCCCTAACAGATTGGATGGTGTCCTCAGCCATCCCGGCTTCAGCCAACTTCTTCCGCAGGCGATAAACGGTCGTCTTAACCAGATTGCGCCCTCCGGCACTTGAACTTGTTTCCCAAACTTCGTTCAGCAACGTGCGCACGGGAACGATTTCTCCGTGATGGTTTAGCAGGCAGCGAAACAGTTTGAGCTCAATCTCAGACAGATCCGCAGCTTCGCTGTTTATGTACACGGTGTCGGACTGAATGGTCACAGGACCGTACGTTGACACGTCCTCCTCACGGGCGGGTGCAGTTCGCCTGACGATCGCCTTTGCGCGCAGGATCAGTTCTTGGGGCGAAAACGGCTTTGCAATATAGTCGTCTGCGCCAGCTTCGAGGCCGGCCACGCGTTGCTCTGTGTCCCCAAGTGCCGTCAGCATTATGATTGGCACGTCCGAACTGGCCCGAATGCGCTGTGCCAAAGTGGCTCCAGAAATGTCCGGGAGCATTCGATCCAGGATAATCAGGCTGATCGGGCGGCTTTGGAAGAGCTTCCACGCGGTGGCGCCATCGTGTGCCACTACAGTTTCGAACCCGGCAGTCTGTAGCGCAAAACTGACAATTTCTGTCATCTGTTTTTCATCGTCAACTACCAGCACAAGGTGTGTCATTTGCTCCTCCGCGGGGATTGTTCAAATGGAAGCAGAACGTGGATCGAAGTGCCCCGTCCCAATAGGCTATCCACCAGAAGCTCGCCACCGTGAAGTGCGACTATGCGGTCCACAATCGCAAGGCCAAGCCCGGCACCCTGACCGGTCGCAGCGGCGCCCTCGTGACCCAACTGCTGGAAGGGAACAAAAAGACTGTCGCGGTCGTTTGGGGAGATTCCCGATCCGAGGTCGCGAACTTCAATGCATGCGTGCTCGGAAGTGGAATAGGTGCGAACCATGACTTGGCTGTGTGTATCGGCATGGCGTATCGCGTTGTTGATGAGGTTCCACAGCGCCTGTCTGATTAGGTTGCGGTCTGCAGTGATCGTGATTGGTTGCCCGGAATCTCTAATCAGAATTGGGAAGTCATGTATTGCGCGAAGGTCCCGGGCCGTCTGGCGGGTGAGTTCGCGCAGGTCGAAGGTCTCTGGGGAGAGGTGGTCTCCGGAGGCGTCAAGCTTTGCCAGCGTGAGGAAATCTTCTGCAACGGCGATTGCGTGTTCCGCGTTTGTCTGGATTGTCTTGGTGAACTGTTTTTGCTCATCGGTGAGCGGGCCGGCGGACTCGAGTAGCTCAGCCGCCCCCTTGATTAGAGACAGTGGTGTTCTGATTTCGTGAGCGACCACGTCCATGCTCGTGTTAAGCCCCCTCGATGACTTCTTTGTCTTCCGAATTCGGATAGCGAGTATCAGGCAGAGTGCTAGAGACACTAGTAGCGCGGCGCCCAATAGTGCGCTCAGCCAGATCGGGGGAGGGGAAGTAACTAAGATCACCGTTCTATTATTTCCACAACCGGGATTGAAAGTGGAATTTCGGCCGATATCATGCGGTTTTTAGTCAAATGATGTCTGTTTTGCCAAACGGTGAAAACTCGGTTAAGCTTTTCTACGCACCGATCAAACGATCGGAACGCGGATGTGGCTCAGTTGGTAGAGCATCACCTTGCCAAGGTGAGGGTCGCGGGTTCGAGTCCCGTCATCCGCTCGGGCGATTGGCGCAGTGGTAGCGCACTTCCTCGACACGGAAGGGGTCACTGGTTCGAATCCAGTATCGCCCACTCGATACAGCGGCTCTTGTAGCCGCTTTTTTGTTTATCTGCCGGTGCCGCTACCCGGTTAGGACAGGCTTTGCATCCTGGAAAGTCCTAACTTCGTATATGACAATCTTGGTATGAACAAGATTGTGAACTTCTTTAAGCGGTATCCAGAGCTAGCTGCCACGCTCGTTGTTGGAATTACGGCCGTGCCCATGGCGCTGGCCGGAGTTGAATGGGTTCAGTGGTACGTGTCGGGATTCGCTCTAATCCTGGCTGCAATCCTGGCATGGGACATGGTCAAGCAGATCATGGGTGGCGCGTGGGGGATTGACCTGCTAGCCATCACCGCAATCGTGTCCACAGTGCTGGTCGGGGAGTACTGGGCAGCACTAATCGTGTGCCTCATGCTCTCCGGTGGTGAGTCCCTCGAAGATTACGCCGCAGAGCGAGCCCGTTCACAGCTAACTGGCCTGCTTGAGGGAGCGCCGACCATCGCTCACGTCCTCGACGAAAATGACGTTCCGCGCGATGCCGATATTGACGAGGTCGAAGTTGGGGAACGCATACTGGTTCGCCCCGGCGAAGTGATTCCAGTCGACGGTGTCCTGGAGTCCGAAGTGGCATACACGGAGGAATCGTCGCTTACTGGTGAGCCGCTACCGGTTGAGCACAAGAAGGGTGAAGAAGTTCTGTCCGGTGGCGTTAATGGTTCGGAAGCCATTGTTATGAAGGCGACAGCTCGGGCGGCTGACTCTGCGTATCAGCAGATCATTGAGCTAGTTCGAGAAGCGCAGGATTCAAAGGCGCCGGTTGTTCGCCTAGCAGACAAGGTGGCGGTGCCTTTCACGATTATTTCGTTCATTATTGCAGGCGTTGCGTTCTGGATTTCCGGAGATCCGGTGCGTATCGCGCAGGTTCTTGTCGTTGCGACCCCGTGTCCGCTGTTGCTTGCCGCTCCGGTCGCGTTCCTGGGTGGCATGAACCGCGCCGCGAAGGAAGGCATTATTGTCAAGGATTCGGGCACGCTAGAGCGCCTATCCAAGATCAAGACTGTCGCAATGGACAAGACTGGAACCCTTACCTACGGGCATCCTGAACTGGTGAAGATCCTGGTCGGTGAAGGCGTTGATGGCAGGGACGTACTCGCGAAGGCCGCTGCAGTTGAAAGCCATTCCGCGCACCCGCTTGCTGCCGCAGTCGTATCGGCCGCAAAGGAATTCGACGTATCCATCCCGTCCGCATCGGACGTCTCCGAAACCAGTGGCGTAGGCGTGTCCGGCAAAGTGGATGGCAAACTTGTAGAGGTCGGATCTGGGCGCGTGCTTGATGAAGACGGTGTAGCTCCCGAACCTGAACCCGGACAGATCCTAATTCACGTGAGGATCGATAAGAAGTGGGTGGGAGCCTTCGCAATGGAGGACAGCCTGCGTGTCGATGCCGCAATCACGGTCGAGTCCTTCAAGGATTTCGGCGTCGAACACGTGATCATGATCACGGGTGACGCGAAGGGCACCGCAGAGTCGGTTGCAAACGCTGTCGGTATCAATGAGGTCTACCCATCCTTGATGCCGAAGCAAAAGGTTGAAGTCATAGAAAAGGCCGTGCACCCAGTTGCCGCGATCGGCGATGGAGTCAACGACGCGCCGGTTCTAACAACAGCTGATGTTGGAATCGCAATGGGAGCGCGCGGCTCATCCGCGGCCTCTGAATCCGCCGATGTCGTCGTCATGCTGGATGACATTTACCGCGCAGCTCGCTCAGTAAGTATCGGACAGAGGACCATGAAGATTGCAATGCAGGCAATCGGAATCGGCGTGGGACTATCCGTGATCCTCATGCTAATTGGCGCCACCGGCGTCATGCCGGCAGTCGTGGGCGCTTTCATGCAGGAGGTCGTTGACCTCGCGTGTATCCTGTGGGCGCTACTGGCGGCGCGTCCGGGCCGCGGTGAAGTCTCGATTGACGATGTTCTGGCTGAGAACCCCGCAAAGAAAGAACGCGCGCAACGCGACTCTCTAGACGCGCTGGTGCAGAGGGCGTAAGTAACACTTGCGCGATTTGTTCAGCTTCTAAATATCGCGTAAAGTACTGGGTGCACCAAGTGGGGTTTCCTGATCGGTGCACCCAGTATTTGCGGATGTGGCTCAGTTGGTAGAGCATCACCTTGCCAAGGTGAGGGTCGCGGGTTCGAGTCCCGTCATCCGCTCTGTTGAAGCCCGTTAGGTCTTCAAACTGGTGGGTTGGCCGAGTGGTTAGGCAGCGGCCTGCAAAGCCGTATACACCGGTTCGAATCCGGTACCCACCTCGGGCGATTGGCGCAGTGGTAGCGCGCTTCCTTCACACGGAAGAGGTCACTGGTTCGAACCCAGTATCGCCCACCAACAACTTATTACCCCGGTATTGCCGGCTAAAATCAATACTGATTGTTCATAGCCCTGGATCAGATCCGGGGCATTTTTGTGCTCTGCATTGCAAAACTTTTACTTAGAATTACTTAACTGCGTCGTAGTTCTGTCTAAAATGTTGCTTAGCCATTAACAGTATTGGAGTGCAAGTGACCTATAAACTCACGCAGATATCAGCCGAAGAGATGAGAATAGCCGCTGCGGGAGTAAGACCACTGCCGGTAGAGCAAAGCCGCGCTTGGGATGCATTTGATGAACGTTGCGGCAGGCAGGTTTTTGGGCGATATGCGTTCACCATGAATGACCGCACGATCGCACTAATATCGCTGACGGAGTTCAGCATCCGCGGCGTGAAGTTCCTGTGGGCAAAGAAGGGCCCCGTCTGGCTTCGATCCCAGTCACCCGCCAATGAACGGGCCCTACGCAAAGCGCTAATCAAAGAAGTCAAGAAGCGCGACCCGAAAGTAGTCTTCATCCGCCTCCACGCGAAATATTCAGCACCGGACCTGCGCGAGCTGCTTCAAACCATGACATTTGATCGCACCGTCCTCGTAAATACTGGCGGGGGAGATCAGGACGCGATCCTTGAAACGATGCCAAAAGATGGGCGTCGAAGCGTGCGCAGGTCCATTAAAAGGATGATTGAGGGCGGGGCTCGGGCGAAGGACCTAACGGGGCTGACGCGTGAGGAGTTCACCCCGATCTATCAGGTTATTTGCGAAACAGCTGATCGCGATGGATTTCACGCCCACCCGGAGGAAGTTTATTGGAACATGCTCGACGCGTTGGGGCCGGAGCATGCCCGACTTTTCGGGGTGGAATACGAGGGCGAGATCGTCGCGTGGGTGCTCGTGCTCGTCAACGATCGCAAGGCGTACGCCTACTACGGTGCGCACAGCTTGAAGGCACGTGAGGTGCTCGCGTCGGAATACCTGGATTTTTGGGCAGCAAAGACGCTTGGCGAGGACGGAGTTGAGACCCTCGACCTCATGGGCGTGGACTCGACGCGCTGCCCGGAACTTTACGACCTGGGAATCTACAAGCGCCGATTTGCCAAGGACGACGTCGAAGTCGACGGAGCG
>DUQT01000056.1 GCA_012837655.1 Actinomyces sp.
GTCCGGGGCATGTTTTGTATCCGGTCTCATTCGCCTTCCGGCCTAGTTCAGCTGCTGGCCCACTCACCTTCCGGCCTCGTTCAGTTGCTGGCCTCAATCACCTTCTGGCCTAGTTCAGCTGCTGGCCCACTCACCTTCTGACCTCATTCAGCCTTTGCACATGTTTGCATTTAAAATGGGGTAGGAACAGGAGCGCAATGTCAAAGACCTACCCACATCCGGCTTTCCTGGGCAGACGTAGCAAGCCCAGGCGCGAGGTGACCCTTGCACGCCGTGCACACCAACCGCGACATGTTGCTCCAGAAACTGACCAGGGGACCGCGAAGTTCTTCTCCAGTAGTGACCGGCCCACGATGCGCAGTCGCGTGTTTGAATGGGGCCTGATTATTGTTTTGGCGCTGGTCCTGTCCTCATTTGTCAGAGCCTTCCTAATGCAGGCGTTTTGGATTCCGTCCAGTTCGATGGAGGACACACTCCAAGTCGGCGATAACGTCGTGGTATCCAGGTTGACTCCGCGGCTAGGTGGAATTGAAAGAGGCGACGTTGTCGTTTTCAAAGACACTGAAGGTTGGCTTCCACCCGCCCCTGAAAAGCAGGGGTTCGACAAGGTTGCTGACAACGTTTTGACCTTCACCGGGTTGCGACCAGCTTCTGGTGAACAGCACCTGGTGAAACGTGTGATCGGAGTCGGCGGGGATCACGTGTCCTGCTGCGATCCTGAAGGCCGCCTCCAGGTCAACGGAACCAGCATCAACGAGCCGTACCTAGCACCCTATTCCGACAACACGACGATTCCCTTCGACGTGACAGTTCCCGACGGACACCTGTGGGTGATGGGAGATAACCGCAACCATTCCGCAGATTCGCGCGCACACATCGGCGGCCCAGAATCCGAGTTCGTCGCCGTCAAAGACGTGGTCGGCAAGGTTTTCTGGATCACCTGGCCCATCGATCACTGGGGAAATCCAACGTCAAACGGACCCTTCGACAAAGTCGAATGATCGCGCAGACCTTTGGACCAAGCTCAATGATTGGACGCAGACCTTTCGACAAAAGCGAGTAATCGTGCGCCGAGGTTCCCGCCAAGCCGAGTGATCGCGCACCGGCCCGACCTAACTGCCGGCCAGTGCACAGCGGCATCTGATCGCTACTGACCAGGACTAAAATCAACAGAGTAATGCCAAATATCTCGCCACGAACCAATCCGGAGCCCACCTTGCACCCCGTATCCACAACCAAACTAGAGCGCGACCTAGCCAAGTTCGGCACCGTCGTTGGAATGGACGAGGTCGGTCGTGGCGCCCTCGCGGGGCCCGTCGCCGTCGGAGCGTGCGTTTCACCTGGAACCGAACCCAGCCACGCCCTCGCGGATTCAAAATATCTGTCCGCCCACGCGCGGGAAGAACTGGTTTCCGCGGCCGCGAAATGGGCGTGGCCGTGCGCGGTGGGGATGGCGTCGGCAGCGGAAGTTGACGAACTTGGCATCACGGGCGCGTTGCGTCGGGCGGGTTTACGGGCGCTTCAAATGTTGATTTTGGAGGGCGCTGCTGTGGACGTCGTGCTGTTGGATGGAACGCATGATTGGCTCACTCCGAAGCCGGATTTGCTCAGTTTGGATAATGCTGACGACGACACGTTTGTGGAGGTGGGATCTCCGCGGGTGACGACGAAGGTGAAGGCGGACGCGACTTGCTCGGTGGTGTCAGCGGCGTCAATCGTAGCGAAAGTGACTCGCGACCATTTGATGGCTAGTTTGCCTGACCCAGGCTACGGGTGGGCTTCAAATAAGGGGTACGCGTCGACCGCTCATCGGAAAGCCTTGGCAGAGTTAGGAATCAGCGCGTATCATCGACAGACCTGGCGACTTTTGCCCCAGTTGGCTAATGACCCTACTAAGAAGGCATGATGGATCTGTGAATCCTGATATTGAAGGTTACGAAAACGACCTTGAACTAGACCTGTTCCGCGAATACCGCGACGTCATCAACCTGTTTTCCTACGTGGTTGAGACCGAACGACGCTTCTACCTGTGCAACCAGGTTGACGTGCAGGTGCACCCCGTAGGCAATGACGTCTTTTTCGAACTGCGCCTACAGGACGCGTGGGTGTGGGACATCTACAGGTCGTCGCGCTTCGTGAAGTCTGTGCGCATCATGACGTTTAAGGACATCAACATCGAGGAACTTTCCAAGTCTGAGTTGGAGTTGCCAAATATGTAGGGGCCGGGCGCGGAGTTTCCCCAGCCCGCCCTCATAACCTGATATCCACAGCCTGCCAAACGATTGCGTGAGGCAGGCTTTTTTGGTGGCCAGAATGTGGCTCAAGGAGGTCACGAATGGCTACGAAACACCGGTTGGGACAGATCGGGGAGGAACTCGCCACCGCGTTCCTGGAGGATCAGGGGTGGCAGATCATCGATCGCAACTATCGGCGCAAAGGCGCAGAAATAGACATAGTTGCACGCGATCCGAAACGCGGCGTCGTGTTTGTAGAGGTCAAGACGCGCAAGTCGGATTCCGCGGGGTCAGCGTGGGAATCAATCACGGAACGGAAAATGGACCGTATCCGTCGCGGGGCTGCCACGTGGCTTGTCGAATCTGGCAGTTACCAGTCCGTCTACATCGACGCGGTCGTCGTGGAAATTAATGGCGGGCTCGCGCACATCGAGCACAGGCGGAGCCTGATATGAAACCAATCCTCGTGCGCACACACGCCGTTGCTCTAACTGGGATTTCCGCACACGTCATCGCGGTTGAAACCCACGTTGGGCCCGGCCTAGTTTCTTTCAACCTGGTAGGAATGCCAGACGCATCGGTGCGGGAATCTCGCGATCGCGTTCGAGCCGCCCTGCAATCTTGCGGAATTGACTGGTTCGAACACCGCGTAACAATCAACCTGTCGCCCGCGGGAATTCCGAAAATGGGGTCAGCATTCGACCTGGCAATCGCAGTCGGCCTGCTGACCGCGCGAAGGGTTCTGTCTGCCGGTTCTGTTGATGGAACCGTCTTTATGGCCGAACTGGGCCTGGATGGGTCACTGCGACCGATCCGCGGAATCTTGCCGGCCGTCATCGGAGTTCGCCGCGAAGGCCTCAAGCGAGTCGTCGTCGCCGAAGAATCACTCGCCGAAGCACAGCTACTACCCGGCGTCGAGGTCCTCGGGTTCAGTCACCTACGCGACCTTGTCACGCACTTCGGCGGGCGCCTATTGGAAGGACTACCGCAACTTCCGCCCGTTCTTCGAATAAACGAGGGCGAGGCTGGGCATGACCTCAGTTTTCGTGGGCACATTGGATCCGGTGGGGCGTCAGGTTTGAAAGTCTCGACCGGCTTGACGGGTGTGACGGGCCCGACGGGTTCGACCGGTTCGACGCCTCCGGATCTGGTGGATGTACGCGGCCAGGCTTTTGCAACGGAGGGCCTCCTGGTTGCCGCGGCTGGTGGTCACCACATGCTCATGGTTGGTGAACCCGGGGCTGGCAAGACGATGCTTGCGCAAAGACTTCCCACCATTCTTCCGCCCCTAGAAGATGATGAAGCCATCGAGGTTACCGCGATCCACTCGATCTGCGGCACATTCGATCCGGCAAACGGGCTCATGCGAACCCCGCCCATTGAATCTCCGCACCATTCAGCCACAATGGCAGCAATCATCGGCGGGGGAGTTGGCATACCGCGTCCTGGAGCAGTTTCGCGAGCTCACGCTGGCGTCCTCGTCCTCGATGAAGCTGCAGAGTTTGCACCCACTGTGCTGGACGCCTTACGACAACCCTTGGAATCCGGCCTCGTTAATATTCACAGGTCGCGCCAAACCGTGCAGTATCCTGCTCGATTCCAACTGGTCCTGGCAACGAATCCGTGTCCGTGTGGGCACGCGCTGAGTCGGCGCAAGGCGTGCACGTGTTCTTCAATCCAGCAGCGCAGGTACATGAACCGGCTGTCCGGGCCGCTCCTTGATCGGGTTGACCTGCACGTGCCCATGATGACTCCGTCCGCGGCTGAGCTTGCCGAACCAGCTCGATACACGTCCAGCGCCGCCCTCGAAATTGTCACGCAGGCGCGCAAACGCGCCAATAAACGTTGGCGGAAAATGCCGTGGTCACTGAACGCGCAGACCCCTTCGCGGGCGTTGCGGTCTGAAGAAGCCGGCTTCGAACAGAGCGTACACACCGGCATCGAAAACGCCGTGGCTGAAGGTGCACTCAGCTTGCGTGGAGCTGACCGCGTGCTCCGACTCGCACTCACCATCGCAGATCTGCGGGGCAAAGACCGCGCCGGCCTGCCAGAACTAACCAAAGCCCTACAGTTTCGCAACGGAGTTCGCTATGGAGCACCCTAACCTTGACTCACCGCTAGAAGTAGCCTGCGCTTGGAGCGCCATCGTTGAACCCGGCGATGAAGCCGCCGGCCTGCTCCGGAAGAGTATGGGCAGCGCCCTCGCCCTCGAATGGCTACTTTCACAGCCAAACCCCGCCAAACTGCCCCGAAACTTGACTCACGATTCCGATGGGCGGGTGCGGCCGTGGACACAGGCGCTAAACAGGTGGATCCCCAGGGTGCAGGAGCTCGATGTGCAGCGGGACCTCGCCCAACTTGAGGCCGTGAACGGCCACGTCCTATATCCGGAGCACCCCGATTGGCCGACCAAACTCGACGATTTGAACGAGGGCGCGCCTGCCGCGCTTTGGGTGCGGGGACAACTAAAACAAGCGCCGAGCGTTGCAATTGTGGGGGCGCGGGCGTCGAGCAACGCGGGCAACAACCTAGCTAGGGACGTTGCATTTGAACTGGCTCAACGCGGGATCTCAATTATTTCGGGTGGTGCCTTCGGCATTGACGCCGCCGCACACAAGGGCGCACTAGCCGCCGGACACACAGTCGCAGTCATGGCCGGAGGGGTCTCAAACCTCTATCCAAAATCCCACATCGATCTGTTCGACCAGATTCTGGAATCCGGCGCAATAATTGCCGAGTCACCTCCGTCATGGCGGCCCGCCAGGTGGCGGTTCTTGAGTCGCAACCGCCTAATCGCCGCGCTCGCGGATGCAAGTGTCGTGGTCGAGGCGTCGCCACGTTCAGGCGCATTGGCAACGATCAGACACGCTCGCGAACTAAACCGTCCCGTCGGAGCATTCCCCGGGCCCGTAACCTCGCACATGTCCCGCGGTTGCCACCAAATGATCCGACAGGGCGTCACGCTCGTTACATCCAGCGAGGACGTCCTCGAACTATCTTCCGAAATAGGGGACGCACTGTTTGAGCTACCAAAGGAAGAAAACAAGGGGCTACCCGCAGAACTCGTTCGCGTATATGACGCGATGCCGGCTCGCGGATTTGCGGCGGTCGACTCGATTGCGCGTGTTGCCGGCCTTGGCAAAGCAGAGGTCGAAGCCGCGTTGGCTACACTGATTCTGAAGGGATACGTCGAATGCCAGGCTGACGAGTTCAAACGCGTTCGCTAGGTCTGCGTACAAGCGCGTTCGTTAGGATCTACGTACGCGCGTGTTCGTTAGGTCTGGTTGCAAGCGTGTTCGTTTGGTCTGCGTTCACACGCGACTACGTAATCTGTTGCTCGCAGCATTATCGAGTTGTCGAAGCGGCGTGAACGATTTCAGTCGGGCTAGGCAAACCAGCCGATCGAGAGTATTGAGGGGGATCAATGCAGCTCCACGACTCAGCGCAAGAAATCCTTGCACGCTGGGAACGCTACTTAACGCACAGTCGTGGAATGTCGCCCCACTCGGTTCGCGCGTACGTCTCAGACATCGATTCCGCACTCCAGTTCATGCTGGGGGAGGCGCGTTTTGATTCCCGCGACCTCACCGCGCGAGCATTTCGCGCCTGGGTCGCCTCCCGCGCACGCGAAGGAGACGCCCGTTCTTCCATCGCCCGCTACGTTGCAAGCGCGCGCCTGTTCGGCCAGTGGA
Source organism: Actinomyces sp. (assembly GCA_012837655.1). Lineage (GTDB taxonomy): Bacteria > Actinomycetota > Actinomycetes > Actinomycetales > Actinomycetaceae > Gleimia. The sequence goes on from DUQT01000056.1 coordinate 5,927, forward strand.
TGAAACGCGAAGGCATCACAGACGTCGACCCGACCCTAAAACTCAAAGCTGCGTCCGTTGACCAAACCCTGCCGCAAATCCTCAGCAGGGAACAGGTCACGAACCTTTTCGACTTCCTCCAAGCAAAAGTAGCTGAGGGCGACCCAGCCGATATTCGGGACCTCGCCACCACGGAGCTCATTTACTCCTGCGGCATCCGAGTCGGCGAACTCGTCGGCCTAAACCTATCCCACCTCAACGCCCCTGACCGCACCATCCGCGTACTTGGAAAAGGTAGCAAGGAACGCATCGTTCCTTACGGCCTGCCCGCCCACGACGCCCTGCGAATCTGGGTCGAGCAAGGCAGACCCGCCCTCGTAAATGAAAAATCAGGACAAGCCCTATTTGTAGGTGTTCGCGGCGCGCGAATCGACCAGCGCACTGTGCGCGAAAGGCTGGAACGGGCGTGCGCGCTCGCGGGCATCCCCGTCATTTCACCGCACGGGTTGCGTCATTCGGCGGCGACCCACATGCTCGAGGGCGGGGCTGACTTACGCGCAGTCCAGGATCTGCTCGGGCATTCTTCTCTACAAACTACGCAGCGCTACACGCACGTCGATGCGGGCAGGTTGAGTGCGATCATGAGGCAGGCGCATCCCAGGGCTTGAGCACCGGATTTCCTAGCAGAAGCCCAAGCGGATTCAAATACAGATCGCGGTTCACTTTGACGCCCCAGTGCAGACAATCGTTGTCGTGCCCCTCTTCGAGCGTGCCGACAACAGTGCCAGCCGGGATATTTGCGCCGCGTTTGACCGCCGGGGCAACAGGTTCAAACGTAGAACTCAGACCATCGCTGTGGCGCACCGACACAACGTTTCTGTCAGCGAGCTTGCCCGCATAAACCACAACACCTGCACGGGGACTGCGAATCTGCGTTCCCACACCTGGACACACATCCACACCGCGGTGGCCAGAAAGCCAACGGAACTCGGGCGGATCAAAAC
>DUQT01000005.1 GCA_012837655.1 Actinomyces sp.
CCGGACCCGCAGCCGGACCCGACGCCAAGCCAAGCGGCCGAGGGCACAGCTGTGTAAGCAGCAACTGCCGCAACCTTCGCTCAAGACAACCGCACCCGGACCCCATACCCCTACCGACAGTTTCCACAGGTGCGCCCACGCCTTAGCTTCCACAGCAAGCAACCCGGCCCCGCCCGACCAGCCCGCGCAGGGGAGAGTATTGCTCGTGTGAAAGAGAAACTAGGCGCACTTGGAGAAACGCTGCTGTCCTGGCGGAAACCAATTCTGACCGCGCTACTTGTACTCGCTGTGTTCGCGACAGCTTGGTATGTCCTAAGTCCAAAGGGCACACCGGCACTCATCGCAACCAGCGAGATCAAAGCCGGCGAGATCATCCGCCCAAACTCGGTGGCCGTAAGCGCGCAGGTCGGCTCGGTTCCACCAGATGCTGCGCCTAGCCCCGCCCTCGTCGTTGGAAAACGAACGCGGGTGGACATCACAAAAGGAACCGTCATCAGAACGGCGTACACCGCGGAAGAGCAGGCGAGCCAAGAAGGGAGGGATACGTTGGCTCTGCCGGTAAATCCGGAGGTGGCGAGGCTGTTCGCGAAAGGAGATATCCTCAACATTTACGCACCAACATTTTGCGAGGACGAGGCTGAGACCTGTCCGGCGAAGCTACTCACTGAGGGCGCTGATGTCCAAGACGTGATAATCACCGAGGAAAGTCAGTGGTCCGCGACACAAAACGCGATTTTAGTTATCGGGATCGACGCTGAGCACACTAGCGTAGTTGCTGGAGTCACGGACTCCGCTGCACTAACACTGGTGAAAGCGGCTCCAACGGAAGACGCCAAACCACGGTAAAGAGCGAAAACACGCGAAAACCGCACGCCTTACCGCAGCAGGCCACCGCCTGCTGAGTTGGTTGCAGATTCCCGATTCTCCATACGAGGAGTAGCTTTGTTAAAAGGTTTCAAAGAGTTCATCTCACGCGGAAGCGCAATCGACCTGGCCGTCGGCATGATCATTGGCGCCGCGTTCACTCAGATCGTCACCGCACTAACCGACAACATCCTGAACCCGCTAATCGGCGGCCTGTTCGGCCAACCCCGATTCGACCACGTCGGCGAGTTCACCATCCACCTCGCCGGTGACCCCGCCGTCGTCCAGCCTGGCGTCCTAATCAACGCGCTCATCAACTTCCTGCTGGTCGCGATCGCACTGTACTTCTTCATCGTCATGCCCATGAACAAGTGGGCGGAACGTTCCAAGAAGAACGAGGACGAGGCTGCGCCGCAGCAAGATCCACAGGTCACTCTTCTGGAAGAGATCCGCGACGAGCTCAAGGCTCAGAACTCGGGTGCCGAGAAGTAGCTGGCCTGGTGCGTGCCCGGTGTGCTTGATGCGCGGGTAGTGTCAGAGCGCCGCGAGGTCGGCACATGCGTCACATTAGTGACCCCATGACACCAAACGCGTTCTCACCGGGTACCTAGAACGAAAAATAAACGAATCCCCGCCTGTTGTGTACTGCTCCCCATTAGTTGGACTGAGAAATCAGTTACCGACTAGTGGGGAGCAGTTTTTCATTGAGAGCACGAAGTTCG
>DUQT01000057.1 GCA_012837655.1 Actinomyces sp.
ACAAACCTTGGAAAATCCAGGGAAAATAAAATTGATGCGGCTGAGCAACAATAGGATGCCGTCGTGCAACCAAAAGTTGTAATAATGCGCGGACAGTGCTCGGCTACTCCAAAGCGTGTGCAATTCAGGACGAGCTGAGCAGGTAAGGCCGCGCCACCGGGCCAACAAGGTGTCACAGCAAGCTTGATCTTACGTGTGCGCAGCACCGCCCTCGACGACTAATTTTACGGGCGAAAGACGAATCTGAAGAACCCTAAAATCGAGGGACTTTTGACCAGAAAAATGTATGCGGTTCGGGGTAACCTCGTGGGGGAGATGTTTTTGTACGCATCGTTTAATAGGGAGGCCCGTTTTGAGTTGGTTCAACTCGGTCGAGCATAACCGTTGGCTCAGCCAGCAAATGCAAGCTTTGATCGCTACTGGACGCAAGGCAATGGTTGATACAGGATTTGGTTTCCTGGATTCTGACGGTGAAATTGATGTCGACCGTCCCGTTGACCTGGCAGTAACTGGACGCCTTACATACGTATTTTGCTTGGCAACATTGATGGGTTTGCCTGGGTCGCGAAAGTACGCGGATCACGGAATCAACTGCTTGAGCAACTACTTCAAAGATCCCGAACACGGCGGCTGGTTCCCCGCTATCAAACATGAATTGGACGAGGACGGAAATGGCATTCCGTGTGAAGAAGCGCTGAAGTCTAAGTCTCAGTACGCTAATTCGTTCGTGGTGCTAGCGGCGGCCTCGGCGACTGCGGCTAACAGGCCCGGCGGGCACGATCTCTTGATGGATGCGATCCGCGACCAGGAGGCGAACTGGTGGGATGAGACTGTCGATCGGGCGCGCCACAGGTATTCGCGGGATTACAAGACGCTCGCTCCTTACTACGGCATGGACTCGAACATGCACACGACCGAGGCCTACCTGGCGGTCGCGGAAGTCATGAACGATCCCACGTGGATTGATCGCGCAACGTCGATTCTGAAGTTCGTGTACGACGAGGCCAGCGAGAATAATTGGCGCATCGGTGAACACTACGACGCGGATTGGAAGCCGATGCGTGAGCATTACGGTCACTCGCGGGTGGATCGTTCGGTTCCATATGGCGTTGTGATTGGCCACCAGTTTGAGTGGGCAAGGCTCGCGCTGCATGTTCGCGCGGCAAACCGCACGCTTGGTCGGAAGAGTCCCGACTGGCTGCTGGAGCTTGCTCAAGAAATGTTTGAACGCGCCCGCGTTGACGGATGGCGACGTTCTAACGGTCAGCCGGGCTTCGCGTACACAGTCGATTTCGAGGGTGAGCCGGTTGCTGCAAACCACATGCACTGGGTAGCCGCGGAAGGCATCGCCGCGACTGTGGCACTACGCCGCGCGATACTCGACGACGGCGGAACGATTGGCGACGTGGAGCACTTCGACCACTGCTACCGCTCCTGGATTGACTTCATCGAGGAATACATCATTGAGGAGCCCGGCATGTGGCGCCGTGAACTCGATGAAAACAACAACGTGGTGGAGACGAGCCTTCCGGGCCTTGCTGACAACTACCACGCCGTGCAGGCCCTGCTGATGCCAAGGTTGCCGCTGTGGCCGCCGTTCGCGTCCGCGCTGTCGCGCAACCTTCTTGACAGGCCGGAAGAACCACCGACGGACCGCAAGGGATTCAGCCTGTTCAGGCGTCGTGAGCAACAGTAGGCGCCGTGAGCAACAGTAGGTAAAGACAGCCGGTTTTTCGGATCAAATTTTGAGGGGGCTTGCTGGCGCGAAAATGCGCTGGCAAGCCCCTGCTTAATCTGGTCCTCAGCCGAACCCGGCCCTTCGCAAAACCTGACCCCCTGCCAAACCCGGCCTATGCAAAACCAGGTCAGTTGACGATTATGACGACCTTGCCCAGAACGTCCTCGTCCACTTTTCCGGATACGACGTCGTGCGCGTTTGAGATCGAATCGAACGGCAGGACTTTGCCGATCAC
>DUQT01000058.1 GCA_012837655.1 Actinomyces sp.
ATCCTTACAAGCAACCTGACAAGCCTTACAACCATTACAAAGACTCTGATCGAAATAAAAACCTAATTTCTCAGCCACAACTCAAAACCTCCTAAGCCTTCTCAACCTCAACCAAAGCCGTATGCTGCGCATTGCCTTTGGCTAGTGGTGATGGATGTAGGGAGGTCAGTGTGTTCGCCGAACCTCCGATATCGATGCCGTCCTTGTTGGGGTTGTACCAAGCTCCTTGCGGGACGGACACAACTCCAGGCGCGATACGACTGGTGACGCGCGCCTTGATGCGGATGCGGCCGCGGTCGTTTCGAACAATGACTAGGTCGTCGTTCTTGATGCCGCGCTTCTCAGCGTCCAAAGTGTTGATCCAAACGATCTGCGGGTGAGCGTCATCGCGAAGCCAGTCGACGTTGCCGTATGACGAGTGCGTCCTTCCCTTGAAATGGTGAGAGATGCACTGTAGCGGGTAGTCCTTGTTTTCGCGTGCCTCGAGCGCGCCCTCCCAAGTATCAACATGCTCGGGTAGGGCAGTTAGCTTGTCGCCTGGCTTTGCTTCTGGGAATTCCCAGGTTTCAGCCATTTCAGCGAGCTGCTGCGAGTAAATCTCAATCTTGCCCGACGGAGTGTCCAAGGGATTCGCTTCCGGATCCTCCCTGAAGTCGGCAAGCGGAATGACGGATTCACCCTTCTTCTTCCAAATACCCATATCGCGTAGCTGGGCGTACGAGGGCAGTTCAGGGATTTCCTTGCGGGATTCTTCGATGGTGTATTCGACCCATTCTTCCTGCGTGCGTCCCTCAGTGAACTTGTCCTTGACGCCGAACCGATCGGCAATTTCGGAGCAAACCCAGTAAATCGACCTGCAGTCATACAGCGGCTCAATAGCCTTTGACGCGAGGATCGTGTAACCAAGGTTGCCTGAAGAGCCTTCCTGAATAACGTCCTCTTGTTCAGCGGTTGACAGGTCGGGTAGCAGGTAGTCCGCGTACCGGGCTGAAACAGTCATCTGAATGTCAGATACGACGATCAGTTCAGCCTTGGATTCGTCGCGTAGGATTTCCACCGTCCGATTGATGTCACCGTGTTGATTTGTGAGGGCGTTGCCGGCGTACTGCCAGATCATCTTGATCGGTACGTCCAGCTTGTCCTTACCACGTACACCACCGTTGGTGGCTGTCATTTGTTCGCCGTGGTCAACTGCGTCCGTCCAGGAGAACACTGAGATCGATGTTTCGACCGGGTTCTCGGTTGAGTTAAACGGGTACACCATTGGAAGTCCGAATGATGCTTCACGGCCGCCGGTTCCACCACCGGGAACACCGATGTGATCAAGCATTGCGGCCAGTGTAAAGACGGCGCGAGCCTGGTTTTCACCGTTAGCGTGACGCTGCGGACCCCAACCCTGCGTGATCGCACACGGCTTGGCGGTACCCATTTCGCGAGCTAGACGTCGGATCGTGTTAGCGGGAATGCCAGTGATCTTTGCAGCCCACTCCGGAGTTTTCTCAACTCCGTCCTCGCCCTTTCCTTCAATGTAGGAACGGTAAGACGCGTTCTTCGGCGCGCCTTCAGGCATGTGGTCCTCATCGAAACCTACGCAGTACTTGTCAAGGAACGCCTGGTCGTGCAGGTTTTCGGTGATAAGTACATGTGCGATACCGGCTACCAGTGCGGCGTCGGTACCGGGACGCAGGGCGATCCACTCATCGGCTAGCAGCTGCGCGGAGTCGGAGTAGCGCGGATCGATGATGATGGTCTTCGTTCCGTTTTCTTCACGGACCCTTTGAGTTACGAAAAGCTCGCCACCGCCGGACATGCGCGTCTCAAGCGGGTTGTTGCCAAACATGACCTGGAGCTTTGCATTCTTCGCGTCATCTAGGGAGTTAGATGCG
>DUQT01000059.1 GCA_012837655.1 Actinomyces sp.
GCGCGGGGACGGTCGAGGACGGCCGCCAGACCAGGTGCACGCGGCAGGGGATCAACATGGGGTCACCGGTGCGGGTGAACCTCACCTCGCCCGGGCCGGTCACCGTCACCGTCACCGAGGAGCGGTCGGGGGTGTCCGGCGACGTCACCGTGATCGTCGACCCGCCGCAGTAGCCCTAGGGCCGCACGTGCCGGCTGTCCCGGACGGCGGCCAACGGCGCCGAGAGCCTGCACCTGGCCGAGGCGCCTGACCAGGAGCGCCGCCCGGCGAAGATGTAGTCGACGTGGCGACGACTGCAGTCAACCGCGCGGAGCTACTGCAGGCCAAGCGCCTGTACCCGCCGCGGCCCGCGGCGCCCGACATATGCTTCAGAGACTGAGGTTCCGGCAAGGTAGCTGCCAAACGGGGCCATTCTTGGATTCCTCAGCGAAATTGTCGGCGCGACCTGATACAAGTTGATGTAGCAGTGCCCACCGAAATCGGAGTTGCCATGTCTGCCATCGAAGAATCCGTCCGCCAACTTGCCGCAAAGGTCCGGGACCTAAAGTCGCATATCAACACAGAAGAGGCAACGAAGACCGCATTCATCGCACCATTTATCCAGGACGTACTCGGCTACGACATCTTCGATCCACGCGAAGTTATTCCGGAGTACGTTGCAGACATCGGAAAAAAAAGGGCGAGAAGGTTGATTACGCCATCAAGAAGGGCGACGACTTCCGGTTTCTTATCGAATGCAAAACCATCGGCTCGCCCCTTAGCTTGGACCATGCTACGCAGCTAATCCGATACTTCAACGTGACCGACACCGAGTTTGCCATCCTCACAAATGGAGAACTCTACCACTTTTACGCCCAGCTCGATGCCGCGAACCGAATGGACGAAAAGCCATTCATGACGCTGGACCTCGCCAACATCGACGCCCGGATATTCCCCCATCTAGAGAAGTGCACCAAGGGGAAGTTCGACGCGGAGACCATTATCGAGTCGGCTGAGCAACTAAAGTATATCGCCGAAGTCAAGAAAGTAATGGCGAGCGAATTCAAAGAGCCGTCAGACGATTGGGTCCGCTATTTCGCCACTCGAGTGACCACACGACGCCTGACCGCCCCCGTGATTGACTTCTTCCGGGAAATCGTTACAACTTCCGGCTCGCAATTCATGAAAGACGAAGCAAATCGACGCCTCAAGAGCGCACAAGACCTAGACGAGGGCAAGTCACCTGAACAGATTCCTCCTCCAGCGGACGACGCTGCAAACCTCGCCGAGGACCTCTCTACTGATGACGGGATCGAAACCACCGACGAAGAGGTTGAAGCTGTCCAGGTAATCAAGGCGATCGCACGTCAGGCAGTGCCAGTCTCAAGGGTGTCGATGCGAGATGCCAAGTCGTACTGCGCTGTCCTCTTCGACGACAACAACCGCAAGCCAATCGTCCGCCTGTACTTCAATACAGCAAACTGGAGAATCGGAGTTTTCGACAAAGACAAAAAGGAAGCCGTCCACGCGATCTCATCTGTTGACAGCATCTATGACCATGCTGATGCCATATTGGATCGCATCAAGGCGCTAGCTGCCGAGTAATAGAACAAGCCGAAGAGTGCGGTCAAGCTGCCCTGTCAACCGACTCGGCATCCAAGGCCTCAACCTCGTAGGCAGTCCGTTGTGCCTTTGGACACCAACTCAATGCGCTGGCGAAATGAGTGGGGGATATACCCTGAATCCTCAGGGGATGACCCTTTTCTGAAGCATCACTGGCGACACACGAGGGATTCGCGACTAGGGCGCTCAGCTACTGGATCAGCCCTGCCACCTGTGCGCCATCGGGCTAGGCATCTGCGAGTGTGCGACTTGCACAGAACACTGCGTCGGATTCGACACCTGAAAAGGGGCCCTTCGTAGCACACCGCGCACCGGCTGCCCCAGACGGCGACCGCGACTACGGTCTAGGGCATGAAGGCGATCCGGTACGACGACGGCCCCGAGACCCTGCACCTGGCCGAGGTGCCCGACCCGGAACCCGGCCCCGGCGAGGTCGTGATCGACGTGGCGGCGACCGC
>DUQT01000060.1 GCA_012837655.1 Actinomyces sp.
AACGGCGCTGTCCGCGTCGGGTTCGATAATTTCTCCCGAGGGCGACACTCGTATGGCGCCGGCTAGGCGGCGAGCCATGCGCTGAAACGCTTGAATGACTTCAAATTCTCTGCCGGCGGGCATCCCGTTAGGGAAGGCTCGCGCGATGTCGTCGGATTCTTTGAGGAAGTCGGGTGCGGGATCAGTCCGAGTGGGCTCTACATCAACGATCCAGGCTTGCTCCATGCGTGCGGGCGTGCCGATTTTTGTGCGCGTCTCTTTACTGATTTTCCACGGCCCTGAAAGCGTTGCGCCCTCGGTTAGACGAAGCATTCCGGGGGCGGTCCAGCCGGCGTCCTCCCAGATTGAGACGGCTAGAGCCTCGAGTTCACGCGGGTCAACATCCGGACCGACGACGAACAGGTGGTGGTCTTCGACGACCTCGGGGTTGAGGTCAGAGGCTTCCTCGAAAGACAAAACGGACATGTCAACGGAGGCGCGGTGCTTAACTTCGTCTAGTCGACCCGCCTGCGTGACTGTCAGGGCCGGTGTGCGCGGGGCGTTGACGTTATTGATGAAGTCGGAAAAGGCTTCGGTTGATACGGCGTCTACCGCGGTTGGGGATGTTTCCGCAGGGGGACGGCCTTCTTTGTTTAGCTGCTCGAGGCGTTTGGCGATCGGAACGCGCTTGGGTTGATTCATGGTTGCTGTACTTCTCCACCGAAGTCTGCGGAAGGTGGCACTTCCACGCGTTCAAAGTTCATGTGGGAACGCGATGCTGTTGGGCCGCGTTGCCCCTGGTATCGGGATCCGCGAGCGCCCTTACCGTAGGGTGCGTCTGCGACTGAGGATAGCTGGAAGAAGCACAGTTGCCCAACCTTCATGCCCGGATACAGAAGGATCGGCATGGTCGCGGTGTTTGAGAGTTCGAGCGTCACGTGGCCGGTGAATCCAGGATCGATGAAACCGGCTGTCGAGTGCGTTAGCAATCCAAGACGACCGAGCGATGACTTTCCTTCCAGGCGCGCAGCGATGTCGTCGTCGAGCGTGATCTGCTCGTACGTGGCGCCCAGGATGAACTCGCCGGGATGGAGCACGAAGGGTTCATTGCCGGCATCTACAAGTGAAGTCAGTTCCGACTGGTCGGCAGCCGGATCAATCACGGGGTACTTGTGATTGTTGAAAAGCCTGAAATACCGGTCCAAACGCACGTCGATTGAAGCTGGTTGCACCATGTCTGGATCCCACGGGTCCAGAGCTATCTTGCCTTGTTCAATGTGTGCGCGAATGTCTCGATCACTAAGCAGCATGGTCCCAGTTTCCCACGAATCGCTTACCAAATGGGCTGTTGCCCAATTTCATGGACGTCCCACACTTCGGACGCGTGAAAGCCCTTGTTTTCAGCGTTTGTCAGCCCCGTCCTCGGAAATCAAAATAAGTACTTTACGTGGCGTAGTAAAGCTGATAAACTTTACTTCAACAGACGTAGTACGCTTGTCAGAGTACTTTGGAGGCCACATGATCAGTAGCGACGTCCTACGCGGATACACGGATCTGATGATCCTTCGTGTCCTACTGGACGGGGACAACTACGGGTATGAGATCTCGAAGGCAATCACCGAGATTTCGGACGACACGTACGTAATGAAAGAAACGACCCTCTACTCAGCCTTCAAGAGGCTGGAGAAAAACGGACATATCAGTTCTTATCCCGGAACAGTTACGTCCGGCAAACCACGAACTTACTTTACGGTTACGGCCGCAGGTCGAGACCATTACAACGAAAAAATCGACGAGTGGCACGAGACCAAAATCCTGGTCGAACGCTTTATCCTGAACTGATAGGAGGCCAACATGGACGCCATCAAGCAGTACCTCGATTACATGTTCCGCACACTGCCCCCAACCCCGCAGGCCATCCAGGCGCGCGCTGACCTGCTGGCCATGATGGAGGACAAATACACCGAACTTCGCAACGAAGGCATGCCCGAGCACCAAGCGGTCGCGCAGGTCATTTCCGATTTCGGCAACCTTGAAGAAGTCGCGCAGGAATTAAACCTTCCTACCGAACCGATTTCCGAGGGCGCTGCCGGGACGCCCATCATGTAGGTGGACGCAGCCACCGCGCGCGAGTTCATGGCGCACCGGCGCGAACGCGCAGGCGCGATTGCGATCGGAACTTTTCTGGCGACCACAGGAGGTGGCGCTCTGGCAACCTTGACCATGCTGTCAGATCCGGACATCGGGCTGTTCTCTGAAGTCCTAGGGACGGCACTTGGCTTCGGAATCGGACTGGTGCTAGTTGCGGCGGCACTGTTCTTCTTCCTAGACCACCCCTATGGTGACGAGTACGAAAAGTTCAGCGAAAATCCGCTTGCACTGGATTACGACGCGAAGATGGCCGTACTAGAGGAACGCTACCACTACGCTCGCGGAATTCGCTTGAAGACCATTTTCGGAATCGGGCTACTTCTGATGGCGCTGTTCATGATCATTCTGGCATCCGTAGGGTCAGACTCCCTGTGGGGCGAACTTGGGTTCACAATTATCTTTGGCGCAGCGGTTATGACTGTAGCTGTCGGCGTTTGGATGATTGTGCACGCACAGTCGGTGAACAACTCTTACAAGATCCTGCTTGAGAAGGAAGATTTCTCGCGAGAGAAGAAGGAAAAGGATCCGATTTTCGAAGCTTTCTCCGGCGTTTACTGGCTGAGCACGGTCCTGCTATACCTGGTTCTTGGCTTTTGGAACAACTGGGACAACGCGGATATTACGTGGGCGATCTGGCCAACCGCAGGCGTTCTTTACGCGATCATCGCGGTCATTTGGACCTCTATAACGGAGTCTCGCGGCCGCCAGAATTTCACTCAGAATTAGGGCTAAATTTCCGATTATCGGTTGACACCCAACCGGCTTGCTGTTATTATTGTAGTAACAGGTCGGACGGGATCGCACGATCTGTTTGTGTGCACAGATGTGATTCAAGTTCTCGCGTTTTCAGCAATGGTGAAGGAGGCCTGGCGGTGCAGCATTCAGTAAAAATGTCTCGTGCCATACACGTCCTGGCCTATGTTGCTGAGAACCCGAACGGGGACCTTTCTAGTGACGCGATTGCAACGAGTATTAGGACAAATCCTGGAACTGTCCGCCAGCTCATGTCATCGCTTCGGAAAGCGATGCTCCTTGAAACAAACAAGGGGCGACCACTCCCCTGTCTTGCGGAGGAACCTGAAAACATCACACTCGCGATGATCTACGAGGCCGTGGAGGGCGACAAGCCAATACTGCACGTGCAGCACAAGATCAATGAGGAGTGCAGCTTGGGAAAGAGCATGCATGTTGCGCTTCGAACTTATTTTTTCGAGATTCAAGAACGGATGCTGGATTACCTGAACACAATCAGCCTGGCAGACGTTATTGCAAGATCTAATGAAATTCGAGGCGACCTCACAGACAATAGAAGAGTCGCGGACGCCACATCAAAATAAAAGTAGATTCCGTTCGCAGTTGAAACTGATAACCCTAGATCGCTAGTCAGACTTAGAAGGAGTAGCTGATGTCTGAATACGCAGGAAAGTTCGATGACCAGGGCAAGAAGCCATTTGTCCTCGACATTGAATCTGAAACCCTAAAGAACGAGAACTTCCGCACCACCATGTGGACCGGCGAACACATTCAGATGACCGTAATGGACATCCCTGTCGGCGGCGACATTGGTCTGGAAGTACACCCCGACACTGACCAGTTCCTACGCATCGAGCAGGGCACGGGTAAGTGCGAGATGGGCGATTCGGAGGACAACCTCGACTTCGTAAAGGAAGTCAAGGATGACTTCGCAATCTTCGTACCGGCAGGCAAGTGGCACAACGTCACAAACGTTGGTGACGTACCCTTGAAGCTTTACACCATCTACGGCCCGGTCGATCACGTACCTGGCACCGTCCATCCGACTCAGGAGGACGCCGAAAACGATCCGAACGAGCACTAGAAACAACTAACAGTCTGCGCCTGATACTGAGCTAGCGCGACGCCTGGACACAGGTACGCGCACGCTTGAGCGTAGACAAACCGCAAACACTAACTCCCCATTAGAGGACCACCGGCGAACAGCCCGGTTCTCTAATGGGGAGACTTTTATGCCCACTTGCGCAGACCTCCGCTAGGATACTTCTAGCTTGAGGCAGTACGGAGTTTCGCCCGTACTGAATGTGAGGCACAGTTCGAAATATTCCGCTGAGCTGCTGCCCTTTTTGAATGGAGCCAGCCATTAAGACGCAAATTCTTAGGCACCTGTGGTTCACGCTCGGTGTCATAGTCACGGCATTCGGCATCGTCCTGGTGACGAAGGGCGCGCTTGGAACCACGCCGATCACATCTGTGGTCTATGTTCTATCGATGCGTTTCACACCCACGGTTGGCATGTTCACGTTCATAATGAACGCGCTTTTTGTCGTTGCGCAGGCAATCCTGCTACGGGACGACTTCGAGAAATATCAATGGTTCCAACTAGGTGTGGCTGTTCTGTTCTCGGGCGTCATTGACGTTGGTTTCTTCATCCTGCAGTGGTACCAGCCCCAGCACCTCGCCCTCCAACTAGCAACGGTGGCCGTCGGGTCTGCCGTGCTCGGTTTCGGAATCACGATCCAAATCCAGCCAAACGTTTTGGTCGTACCCGGCGAAGGCATCACACGCGCGCTTTCAATAGTCACCAAGAAGCGATTCGGCACAATGAAAATCGCCCTTGATACCTCGCTGGTTACCGTCGGGATCATTCTGTCCTTTGTTTTCTTTGGCACTCTGCGCGGAATCGGATTCGGCACTCTACTTGCCGCAATCCTGGTGGGACTGTTCGTTAACGTCTACCGCAAGCACTTCACCTGGCTGTCAAAAATCCCATCCGAACCGCAGTAATCCCGCCAATATAATGCGAGTCACCGCAAAACATCCGATCATGAGGGTATGGCGACAACGAAGACCCTCGATGATCATTCCGGCAATCAACCCGCACTTGACGTGAATCCAGTGGTGGTTGATGCGCAGGAAGTCATCACCCAGCTCGAATCTAATGGGGACGGCCTCTCCGAATCCGAGGCGTCCTCCCGCCTCGAAAAGTTCGGCCCCAACGAACTGAAGTCCGAGGCCCCCATCCCCAAGTGGAAAGTCTTTCTGCTTCAGTTCAACTCCCCGTTGATCTACCTGCTGCTGGCTGCGATCGCCATTTCGCTTGCCGCGTGGGCCCTCGAAGGTCGCCAGGGCCTGCCAATCGACGCAATCGTAATCACGATCATCGTCGTCGTTAACGCCGTTTTCGGCTATATCCAAGAAGGCCGCGCCGCCGACGCCGTCGCCGCGCTCGCGTCGATGACGACGTCCCATTCCACAGTTATGCGGGGTGGAAAGCGGATCGTGATCGAATCCAAAGACCTTGTCCCCGGCGACATTTTGATTCTTTCCGAGGGAGACGAGGTCGGTGCTGACGCACGCTTACTGTGGGTTTCTTCGCTTCGAGTTGCCGAATCTTCGCTAACCGGAGAGTCGCTTCCAGTCGATAAGAACCCGGACATTTTGCCGGCCGACATCACATTGGGCGACCGCGTGAACATGGTCTACAAGGGTACGGCCGTCACGCAGGGCAGTGGCGTAGCCGTCGTGACTTCGACGGGTATGCACACGGAAATGGGCTCGATCGCGCAGATGCTTTCGCGGTCAGAGTCTGAGGATACTCCCCTTCAAAAGGAAATCGACCAGCTCGGCAAGTATCTGGGTATTGGCGTTATCGTCATCGCGCTAATCATCATGGCGACCGTGTTCTTCATGCGTCCCAACCGAAATATAGACACGTTCATTGACGTGTTGATCATGGGCGTTTCCCTGGCGGTTGCCGCTGTTCCTGAAGGCCTGCCGGCCATCCTCTCCGTTGTTCTCTCCATCGGCGTCCAGCAGATGGCCAAGCAAAATGCGATCGTGAAGAACCTGTCTTCCGTAGAGACACTAGGCTCGTCCTCGGTTATCGCAACGGACAAAACGGGCACGCTTACGAAGAACGAAATGACGATTCTGCGCGTGATCACTTCGAACGGAGAGGCGATCCTTGAGGGCGTTGGCTACGCGCCTCGTGGGCAGGTCATCGGCTCAGATGGGCCGCTGATTGGGGATCAGTTGGCGGAGGTGGAGCTCCTGCTGGCAGGTGGCGCCGCCGCGAATAACGCGCAACTTGAAAATGGTGACGATGGTTGGCAGATCCAGGGCGACCCGACGGACGCCGCGTTCATTGTTGCGGATCGAAAGTTCGATTCAAACAACCTGAACACTGACGAAGTCGCTGACATCGTTTTTGACCGCACCGGCGAAGTTCCCTTCACGTCTGAACGAAAGCTCATGTCAGTTACGGGCCACATTTTTGGCGACGACGCCTTCATGTTTACCAAGGGGGCACCGGATGTACTGCTCGCGAAGTGCACGCAGTTGCAGCGCGGAAAGCACGCGTACAAACTGACTGATGATGTCCACAAGGAGATCGAGGAAGACCTGCACGAACTCGCATCGGAAGGCTTCCGCACGCTGGCCGTCGCCTACCGCGATATTGAGGACGATCCCGGCGAGGAGATCTCCGAAGACTGGGAATCCGACCTCGTCTTCGTCGGCCTGGTAGCCATGATCGATCCGCCGCGCGACGCCGCGAAGCGCTCAATCAAGCGTGCACACGACGCCGGCATCCGAGTCATGATGATTACCGGCGACCATCCGTCCACAGCGAAACGTATTGCAGTTGATCTTGGGATCATTCCCGAGGACGGGGCTGTGCTAACCGGAAACGATCTGGATGAACTAACTGGTGAGCAGTTCGATGAGGCGATTAGCGAGACCTCGGTTTATGCACGCGTTGCACCTGAACACAAGATGAAGATTGTGCATTCGCTACAGGACAAGGGCGAGATCGTCGCAATGACTGGCGACGGTGTGAACGACGCTCCTGCCTTGAAGTCTGCGGATATCGGCGTGGCTATGGGCATTACAGGCACGGAAGTTTCCAAGCAGTCGGCGAAGATGATCCTGGTGGACGATAACTTCTCGACGATCGTGTACGCAGTGGAGCAGGGTCGAAAGATTTTCGACAACATTCGAAAGTTCTTGCGCTACCTGCTGTCTTCAAACATGGGTGAAGTTTTCACCATGTTCTTGGGTATTTCGCTTGCCTCTGTGATCGGGCTGTACCTGGTTGAGCCAGAATCCGGTGCGCATATTCTGCAGACCCCTCTGTTGGCGACTCAGATTTTGTGGATCAACCTTGTTACGGACTCGATGCCGGCCCTGGCGATGGGTGTGGACCCAGCGGTGGATGATGTCATGAAGCGAAAACCGCGCGGGATTAATGACCAGGCTATTTCTAAGGGAATGTGGTTGCAGATCATTTGGATCGGCCTGGTGATGGCGTTGGTCGTCCTCTTCGTCCTTGATTTCTACATGCCCGGCGGGTTCGTGAACTCTTCGCACATGGTTGCAAGTACGCAAGAAGAGTTGAAATACGCGCAAACGGCTGCGTTCACCACGCTTGTGCTGATGCAGCTGATTAATGCTTTCAATGCGCGATCAACAACCTCGTCAGCGTTCAAGAAAATGTTCGACAACAAGTGGCTGTGGTTGTCCGTTGCCGGCGGTTTGATTCTGCAAATAATCGTTGTCGAGGTTCCTGTCATGCAGGTTGCGTTCGGCACAGCTTCACTTTCGCTTCAGCAGTGGGGCGTGTGCATTGCGGCCTCGTTCACGATTCTTATTGTGGAGGAAATCCGAAAGGCAATCGTGCGGGCTTCTCTCAAGGAGTGAAAGCATAGGTTGCGCCCAGGGAAAAATGGGAAATGATGGGCTCATCAAGGGTACAAGGGATGCCCGATCAGAAAGTAGATTGGAATTACTAGATGATTGAGCCGGTCCAGTTCGAGCCGTACCCTGACCTTTCGCCCTC
>DUQT01000061.1 GCA_012837655.1 Actinomyces sp.
AAGTACTTGTCCTTGTCATCGCAGTGGTCTTTGACTAGGTTGCGGAAAGCACCCAACTCAAAGAACAAAGCGTTCGTGATCGGGTTGCGACGGTGCTTTACGACCTTGTAAAGCCAGTAAATGAACACACCGATGTTGAATGCTAGTGCCAGGCCGGAGCTAACAATGTTCGCTGCCGGATCCATCGTCGCGAAGTTGTGCATCTTGCCCGGTGGTGTCGATAGGTAGGGGAACCAGTTGTAGAAACTAATCCAGAACACCAGCGTGAAGCATCTGAACCAGATCCACTGACCCTTCGCCCACGTGAACGCAGGTATCGTACAGGCAAGCAATAATGCCAACGTGCAATACCACGTGTAGTCAGCCAAAGCGTTGTACAAGAATGCGTGGTTCCAAAGGTCGTATGCGATGATCCAAGGCCATACCTGGTCAACCCAGAGAAGGCCCTGAACGTTCTTCTTACCCTTGGAAGTCACGATGATCTTGCCAAGGCCGGTAACGGTGATGCAGTTGAGCAGGCCAGCTGCCGCACTCATAAGGTTCCAGTATCCGCCGATTGTGCGGAAACCAGTTGCCGGGTCAATACCCACGTTTGAAGCTGCGAAGTTTGCGGCAAGTGCCTTATACCAAGCGTCGGAGTGTAACGGCTCTGTGACTCCCCGAGCTTCCGGTAAACCGGCAAGCATGTCTGCCGCGTGCGTTTCATTAATGCCCTGTAGGCACTGCCAGTCAGCTGCACACGCATAGTACGTATCTGCCTGGAAGTAGATCACAACGTCGCGGATGTTTGCTTCCATGATGTTGAAAACAAGGCCAATCCAAAGAGCGACGCCAAACCAAATGGCATATCTTCGCGCCAACTGCGGGTTCTTCTTCCCTATAACGAGTAGCGCTCCCGTCATAGTGGCTGTTAGGACCATGAGGACGTATTTTCCGAATGGGAACCAACCAAAAACTGGTTCACCCACGATCGCGGCGCGTGGCATCAAGAGGATGCCGCCGACGGTCCATAGCGCAAAGATCGTCCAATTCCATCGCCTGTTGATTTCAGCGATTGCGATTTGCGCACAGAAAACCAATACCCAGATGATCCAGACTCTAGGAGGCCCAACCTCCCATAGAAATAGGGAATCCATCTTTCAGCTTTCTAATTTGACTGTGTTTGAGAATGATTTGGATCACATCTGTAAAATCCACCTCAAGTTTATAGATAACTTTTCCAATAATTTTCACAATTGAAATATATGCAGTTAACGAGCTAGAACTCGGGCAAAGGTGCTATTTGTTTGGGGGAAGTCAGATTCTTTCAGATGTTAATTTAGTTATGAACTCTAAAACAAGTTGGTACAAAGCTGTACCGAATGTTTACCCAATCAATAGCAGGTGATGAATTTGGCTTCTTCGACGGTGAAGAAATTCTTAAAGGCTGCGGGTGTTGCCGGGCTCGCGTCTCTTGGGGGGATGGTCTACTTCTCCCAGTTCAGCGGCAAGGGTACGAAAGAAGAGCAGGAATGGGTTTATCCTGCTGACGACATTATCGATCTGAACTATTCAAATGGGCGTTCCTCAACCTATGCGATCGATATTGACGCTCCCGCGTACGCTGTCTACCGCATTTTCAAACAGATCGGCGTTCAGAAGGCCGGCTCATACTCCTCTGAATTCCTAGAGCGCGTGTTTGCTCGCCTCCCGTTCTTTAACCACTACGAGATTCAGGAGGAATACCAGACTCCCGACGCAATCGCTCCGGGCGACATCGCAGCCTTCGACTACCACGGTATGTCCATGGAATGGGCGGACGTAGTTCCAGGCAAGTACCTGGTGCAGTGGGTGGATACTAAGAATCCTCCGGCCGCTCCGGGCTCCTATGCGTTCCGCTACCCGGGTATGAAGCACTATGCAGCTGCCTGGTGTTTCTACGTAGTTCCACTAGAGGGTGAACGCACCCGCCTCATTAATCACTGGCGTATCGGTTTCGAGGACGATAATCTGTGGAACAACGCAATCAACTGGATCAACATTGAGCTGGTTGGTGGCGTGATGGCGCACATGCAAAACATTTACGTGAAGAGGGTTGCTGAGTTCCGCAAGAAGGAGCAGTGGCACTCGAAGTTCATGCGCGGTTTCCTAGGAGGCGAGTTCTTCAGGTCCGGAACTCCAGCAAGCCGCTGGTCGGGCACCCCACTGTTTGAGGACACGCAAACCCAGTGGTTCCGCTTTGGCAGGCAAGCCCCAGCAGTCGCGGAAATTAGGCCGCCGGTCACGGATAACCCGGATTGGCCGCCGACGGGCCCGGATTCGCCGTGGGCAGACACTGTGGATAAGGAATACTTCGACGGCTGGTCCGAACCCGAGTTCAGCTGGGACGAACAGATCCGCCAGAAGATCGAAAAGACCTACCTACCAGGGTGGGGGAAAGAAAACTAGTCATGCTATCTATGCAAGCTAATCTCTTCTTCTTCGAAGTAGGTGAATGGTGGGACTACGCGATGCTCGCGGTTGTGATTGCAGTTCTCGCGTTCCTAGCGTGGCTCGCAGTTCGCAGTAAGTGGGCAGCAATAGCGCTGTTCATCGTGATCCCAGTTCTCCTCACGATCTTCTGGTGGCCGACTTCCACAGCGGGCACCCAGAGCGCGGGCTGGTTCGCAATAGTTAAGCAATACTCCGCCCTCTTCGGATCGTTATCACTTGTCGCACTGCAATATTTCCCGAAGTTGCGACGTAACAGGATTTATTTGTTGATTCCGCCGCTCATCCTTGCCATTAATATTTTGGAGGCCGTGATTCGCGACTTCCAGTGTTACGGCATTCATGGCGCTGACCCCGTCAGTGGGTTGTGGACCTGGGGTGGCCCGTGGAACATCATGAACGGTATCGCGGGGATTTTGAACCTGCTGATGATTGCTGGTTGGGTTGGCATTTACGTGTCGAAGAAGGACAAGCACATCATCTGGGCTGACCTCACGATCTGGTGGATCATTGGTTACGACCTGTGGAACTTCGCCTACGTGTACAACTGCCTGTCGGACCGCGCCTGGTACTCCGGTGTTGCTCTGCTGGCAGCATGTACGATTCCGGCGTTCATGAAGATGGGTCGAGGAGCTTGGATCCAGTACCGCGCTTACACGCTCACGTTCTGGTCAGCTTTCGTCCTCACGTTCCCACGCTTCACGTACGAAAGCCGTTTCGCGCACGATCACAGCCACAACACGACCGCGATGTTCACCATCGCTCTGCTGGCACTGCTGTTCAACGCCGGACTTTTCGTCTACCACGTCTGGTGGATAGCGAAGACGAAGCGTCACCCGCTGAAGGTCGAGCTGTACCCGGATGCGTTTGGTAACTCGAAGCTGATTCGCGACACCGCTACCGACGAGGTCAAGGAAAGAATCGCTAACCGTATTGGCAAGACTCCCGAGGAGGCAGGTTTCGTCGAGAAAGTAGATCACGACATCGTTGCCGCCAAGTGACAGTCAAGTAGTGTCTGACTGCAACGACGCGAGGTCGCGACTCGCCGCGGCGCTCAGCCGTTGCTGGGCCCCAGGCGCAGGGTTCGGTCACGAAATCGAGCGTGTGCTAACCAAATTAGAAGGGGCAGATCCTGGAATCCAGAATCTGCCCCTTCATTCTGTAGATGTTACGTTGTTAGTTGCGCGATCAATGTTCGACGGGATGTCCGGAGTGCGCGAATCGGTAGCTAAAAGTCCGTGCTTCGCGTCCGATGCCAGACTCGGCGACCGCATTTCACGATCGACGTGCAGTTAGAAGTTTTGTGCTTTGCAACCGACGTGCAACTAGATGTCAGTGTTGCGTGGCGGCGCGGTGGTTTCTCGAACGATTAGTTCGGGCCTGAAGGTCGTAGTGGACATCTGGTTTTGGCTCTGCTGGATGTGTGCGGTCAGGGTAGTGATAGCAGCATCGCTGATCGCTTCGACCGGTTGCCGCACGGTTGTTAGAGCGGGGGAGAGGAACGACATCACCAGGGAGTCATCAAACCCGATCACCGAGAGATCCGATGGCACATCGATACCGTGATCCAGAGCGTAACGAATCGTACCGAGTGCCATAACGTCGGAGCTACAAATAATGGCAGTCGCGCCCTCGTCCAAAACGGTCTTGGCGGCGGACTGCCCACCTTCGACGGTAAATAGAGTTTCGGAATAGATGGGTTTTACGCCCGGAACCATTTCCTCCATGCATTCGAGGTAGCGGTCATATTTGGCTTTCGCAGGGCTGAAGCGCAGTGGGCCGGTTGTGAACGCGATTCGCTTATGTCCCAGTCGAACCAGGTGCCGCATCGCCTGTGTAATTGAGTCGCGCTCATTAGTTGAGAAATCCGGAGCATCAATCAAGTCATTCGGGCCATTGATAGTTACAAAGGGGATGCCCTGGTCGACCAGGTTGTAGTAGCGTGCCGGATCTGCGGTCAAGTCAGCGTGAAGGCCGGAAACAAACACAAACCCGGAGACACCCTGGCGAAGTATTGCCTCGACAAGTGAGTCCTCGGTGGTTCCAGCCGCGAACTGGGTTCCAAGTAGTGGCGTGTATCCTCGCTGCAACATTGCTGTCGAGAGATGCTGCACGAACTGTGGAAAGATTGGGTTCGTAAGCTCCGGAACAATCAGGCCAATGAGGCCGCCCGACTTGGGGCGCAACTTCTCGGGACGTTCGTAACCAAGTAGGTCGATTGCACGGAGCACGGCCTGGCGGGTTTCATCGGCAACTTCGGCTTTCCCGTTCAAAACACGGGAAACTGTTGCTGTGGATACACCGGCTTGCTCAGCGAGGTCCGAGAGGCGGATGCGACTAGCCATGGTCATTCCTTTGTTGGCAGAAATTTAGAAAAGCCGGAAAGTTTTTCAATTACTTTCAAATAGTACCAATATGCGCATTTTATACCTAAACAATGCGTTAAATAAGTAAAATCGCGCAAAACTGGGTGTTAATCGGTTTCCAAGTGGTCTCGGTTGATAAAGATTCTATTACGATTCATCACTTCAGCTATGAAAACCCTTGCAAAAAACTGAAAACTCCTTACAATCGAAAGTGTCAAGATCGCTTGTGTGACGATGACGAACACAGGATTTATTACAAGAAACTCAAGGAGAAAACATGCGAAGGGGCATTGCACTTGTAGCAGTTGGAGCTCTGTCGGTTGTTGGACTTTCCGCCTGCAGCAATAGCGGTGGCGGATCTTCCGAAGTACCTGAGGGCGACGCGCCAGCTGAGTCAACTGGTCAGAGTTTGACCGTTTGGATTGACGCGAACCGTGAGGCCGCGTTCAAGTCCGCAGCAGAGGCATACACCGAAGCGACCGGCACCGATGTGGAGCTAGTTGTTAAGGACAATGACCAGATGCGTTCTGAGTTCGCGACCCAGGTTCCGACCGGTCAGGGTCCCGACATCGCATTTGGCGCAAACGACTGGATTGGCGAGTTCGTAAACAACGGCCTCATCTCCCCGGTTGAACTGGGTGACAAGGCAGGCGAATTCTCCGAAGGTTCCGTAGCTGCATTCACGTTCGACGGCCAGGTTTACGGCGTTCCCTA